>NZ_JBJXIB010000042.1:0-41241 GCF_046115965.1 Janthinobacterium sp. CG_23.3
CTCCCCCCCCCCCCCTCCCTCCCCCCCCCCCCCCCCCCCCCCCCCCCCCCCCCCCCCCCACCCCCCCCCCCCCCCCCCCCCCCCCCCCCCCCGACTTCCTTGTATCTGCGCTTAACAGCCAGTCGGCTTCCACGTCGGATCATCGAAGCCGGCCCGGCCGCGCTCGGAACTAGCTTGCTTGGCAATAGTTTAACGTTGTCGGACGCCGGTGCGGGGCGCCGCCGGCATGTGTCGCCGGCGGCTATTTTTGCGCCCTTTTTGGGGTCGCGGCGATTGCCGGAAGGGCGCCGATGCGCTATAATTGCAAGGTTTAGCCATTCTTACACATACCGTAGCCGACTACCACCATCCCATCATTCATTATGACCGTTGACCCTCAAGCCGCAGCTGCTTGGGATGCTTGGCGGTCGGTCTGACGTGGCGCAGCTACGGTAACTTTATCAGGAGTTGCCCTTGCCGCCATTTTTTTCTGGCCCTGCCGTTCCAGCCATTTTAGCGCTTGCTGATGGAACGATTTTCAAAGGATTTTCCATCGGTGCCGCCGGTCATACGACGGGCGAGGTGGTGTTCAACACTTCCATGACCGGCTATCAGGAAATCCTCACCGATCCGAGCTACTGCCGCCAGATCGTGACCCTTACCTATCCGCACATCGGCAACACCGGCGTCAACCCGGAAGACGTGGAATCATCCAAGGTGCACGCCGCCGGTTTGATCATCCGCGACCTGCCGTTGCTGGCCTCGAATTTCCGCTCGACCCAGTCGCTCGGCGACTATCTGAAGGCCGAGAACATCGTCGCCATCGCCGGCATCGATACCCGCAAGCTGACCCGCATCCTGCGCGAAAAGGGCGCCCAGAGCGGCGCCATCCTGGTGGGTACCCAAGGCAACGAGCCGTCCGCCGCGCAAGCGCTGGAACTGGCGCGTTCCTTCCCCGGCCTGTCCGGCATGGACCTGGCCAAGGTGGTCTCGACCAAGGCCGCCTACGAGTTCACCGAAACCGAGTGGACGCTGGGCGAGGGCTACGGCAAGCTGGCCGATTCCAAGTTCCACGTGGTGGCCTTCGACTACGGCGTCAAGCGCAACATCCTGCGCATGCTGACCGCGCGCGGCTGCAAGGTGACGGTGTTGCCGGCCCAGGCTTCGGCGGCCGACGCGCTGGCGCTGAACCCGGACGGCATCTTCCTGTCGAACGGCCCCGGCGACCCGGAACCGTGCGACTACGCGATCGCCGCGACCAAGGAGTTGATCGAGCGCGGCATTCCCGTGTTCGGTATCTGCCTGGGCCACCAGATCATGGCGCTGGCCTCCGGCGCGAAGACCCTGAAGATGAAGTTCGGCCACCACGGCGCCAACCACCCGGTGCAGGACCTGGACTCGAAGCAAGTGCTGATCACGTCGCAGAACCACGGTTTCGCGGTCGACGCGGCGACCTTGCCGGCCAATTGCCGCGTTACGCACGAGTCGCTGTTCGACGCTTCGCTGCAGGGCTTCGCCCGCACGGACAAGCCGGCGTTCTGCTTCCAGGGCCACCCGGAAGCGTCGCCTGGCCCAATGGATGTTGCTTACCTGTTTGATCGCTTCATCGGCTTGATGGATGCGGTGGAGAAAAAGAAAAATGCCTAAACGTTTAGATATTAAAAGTATTCTGATTATTGGCGCCGGCCCGATCGTTATCGGTCAGGCTTGCGAATTCGACTATTCCGGCGCGCAAGCGTGCAAGGCCCTGCGCGAAGAGGGCTACAAAGTCATCCTGGTCAACAGCAACCCCGCGACCATCATGACCGACCCGGAAATGGCCGACGTGACCTACATCGAGCCGATCACGTGGAAGGTTGTCGAGCGCATTATCGCCAAGGAGCGTCCCGACGCGATCCTGCCGACGATGGGCGGGCAGACCGCGTTGAACTGCGCGCTGGACCTGCACAACAACGGCGTGCTGGAAAAATACAAGGTCGAGTTGATCGGCGCCTCCCCGGAAGCCATCGACAAGGCCGAGGACCGCTCCAAGTTCAAGCAGGCGATGACCAAGATCGGCCTCGGTTCGGCCCGCTCCGGCGTGGCCCACTCGATGGACGAGTCGTGGGCCGTGCAGCGCGAGCTGGGTTTCCCGACCATCATCCGGCCGTCGTTTACGATGGGCGGCAGCGGCGGCGGCATCGCCTACAACGAGGAAGAGTTCGAAACGATTTGCAAGCGCGGCCTGGAAGCGTCGCCGACCAAGGAGTTGCTGATCGAAGAATCGTTGATCGGCTGGAAAGAGTATGAGATGGAAGTGGTGCGCGACAAGGCGGACAACTGCATCATCATCTGCTCGATCGAAAACCTCGACCCGATGGGCGTGCACACCGGCGACTCGATCACGGTGGCGCCGGCGCAGACGCTGACGGACAAGGAATACCAGATCATGCGCAACGCCTCGCTGGCGGTATTGCGCGAGATCGGCGTCGACACCGGCGGCTCCAACGTGCAGTTCTCGATCAACCCGGCCGACGGCCGCATGATCGTCATCGAAATGAATCCGCGCGTGTCGCGCTCGTCGGCGCTGGCCTCGAAGGCAACCGGTTTCCCGATCGCCAAGATCGCCGCCAAGCTGGCGGTCGGCTTCACGCTCGACGAGCTGCGCAACGAGATCACCGGCGGCCAGACCCCGGCCTCGTTCGAGCCGTCGATCGATTACGTCGTCGTCAAGATCCCCCGTTTCACGTTCGAGAAGTTCCCGACCGCCGACCACCACCTGACCACGCAGATGAAGTCGGTCGGCGAGGTGATGGCGATCGGCCGCACCTTCCAGGAATCGTTCCAGAAAGCCCTGCGCGGCCTGGAAGTGGGCGTCGACGGCCTGAACGAGAAGACCAAGGACCGCGAGAAGATCGAGGAAGAGCTGGGCGAGCCCGGTCCGGAGCGCATCTGGTACGTCGGCGACGCCTTCGCCCAGGGCTTCACGATGGAAGAAGTGCACCAGCTGACCCATATCGACCCGTGGTTCCTGATCCAGATCAAGGAAATCGTCGACCTCGAACTGTGGCTCGACACCCAGTCGCTCGACGCGCTCGACAAGACCACGCTGTACAAGTTGAAGCAAAAAGGTTTCTCGGACCGTCGCCTGGGCTTCCTGCTGCAAACCACCGACACGGCGGTGCGCCTGAGGCGCCACGCGCTCAACATCCGCCCGGTCTACAAGCGGGTCGACACCTGCGCCGCGGAATTCGCCACCGACACCGCCTACATGTACTCGACCTACGATGAAGAGTGCGAGTCCAATCCGAGCGACAAGAAAAAGATCATGGTGCTGGGCGGCGGCCCGAACCGCATCGGCCAGGGTATCGAATTCGACTATTGCTGCGTGCACGCGGCGCTGGCGATGCGCGAAGACGGTTACGAGACCATCATGGTCAACTGCAACCCGGAAACCGTGTCGACCGACTACGACACCTCGGACCGCCTGTATTTCGAATCGCTGACGCTGGAAGACGTGCTGGAAATCGTCGCGCTGGAAAAACCGGTCGGCGTTATCGTCCAGTACGGCGGCCAGACGCCGTTGAAGCTGGCGCTGGACCTGGAAGCGAACGGCGTGCCGATCATCGGCACCTCGCCGGACATGATCGACGCCGCCGAAGACCGCGAGCGTTTCCAGCAGTTGTTGCACAAGCTCGAGCTGCGCCAGCCGCCTAACCGCACCGCCCGCACCGAAGAGGACGCGTTGCGCCTGGCGCAGGAAATCGGTTATCCGCTGGTGGTGCGCCCCTCGTACGTGCTGGGCGGGCGGGCGATGGAAATCGTCCACGAGCAACGCGACCTCGAGCGCTACATGCGCGAAGCGGTCAAGGTCTCGCACGATTCGCCGGTGTTGCTGGACCGCTTCCTGAACGACGCCATCGAGTGCGACGTCGATTGCATCTCCGACGGCGAAACCACCTTCATCGGCGGCGTCATGGAGCATATCGAACAAGCCGGCGTGCATTCGGGCGACTCGGCCTGCTCGCTGCCGCCGTACTCGCTGTCGCAGGAAACCATCGACGAACTGAAGCGCCAGACCGCGCTGATGGCCAAGGGCTTGAACGTGGTCGGCCTGATGAACGTGCAGTTCGCGATCCAGAAGCAAGAGATCGACGGCCAGATGCAAGACGTCGTGTTCGTGCTGGAAGTCAATCCGCGCGCCTCGCGCACGGTGCCGTTCGTCTCCAAGGCCACCGGCCTGCAACTGGCCAAGATCGCCGCCCGCTGCATGGTCGGCCAGTCGCTGGCGTCGCAGGGCATCACGCAGGAAGTGGTGCCGCCTTACTTCAGCGTCAAGGAAGCCGTCTTCCCGTTCGTCAAGTTCCCTGGCGTCGACACCATCCTCGGCCCCGAGATGAAGTCGACCGGCGAAGTGATGGGCGTGGGCATGACTTTCGGCGAGGCGTTCGTCAAGTCGCAACTGGGCGCCGGCGTCAAATTGCCGAAGTCGGGCAAGGTCTTCCTGAGCGTCAAGGCGTCGGACAAGCCGCGCGCCGTGCAGGTGGCGCGCGACCTGGTCGACATCGGCTTCACGCTGGTGGCCTCGAAGGGCACCGCCGCGGTGATTTCCGCCGCCGGCATCCCGGTGACGCCGGTAAACAAGGTGATCGAAGGGCGTCCGCACATCGTCGACATGATCAAGAACCATGAAATCGTTCTGGTCGTCAACACGGTCGAGGAAAAACGCAGCGCCATCGTCGATTCGCGGGCCATCCGCACCTCGGCGCTGGCCGCGCACGTGACCACCTACACCACCATCGCCGGCGCCGAAGCGGCGGTGGAGGGGATCCGTCATCTCGACGAGTTGCGCGTCTACGATTTACAAGGTCTGCATAAAACCTTACACTAAGCCTGTTTGCGGCACCCTTGACCACAGAGCCCCGCGCGGCAGTATCGCGCGGCCTCTGTGGTTTTCACTTGGTGGACCGGTTCCACCGACAACTTAGTAGATAAAACATGACCTCAGTCCCACTTACCAAATACGGCGCAGAACTGTTGAAAGCGGAGTTGCATCAGCTTAAGACCAAAGAGCGCCGCATCGTCATCGACGCGATCTCGGAAGCCCGTTCGCACGGCGACCTGTCGGAAAACGCCGAATACGACGCCGCCAAGGAGCGCCAAGCCTTCGTCGAAGGCCGCATCGCCGAACTGGAAGGCAAGCTGGGCGCGGCCCAGATCATCGACCCGGCCACGCTGGACGCGGAAGGGCGCGTGGTGTTCGCCGCCACCGTCAACTTGGAAGACCTGGAAAGGGGCACCAAGGTGACCTACCAGATCGTCGGCCTCGACGAAGCCGACTTGAAATTGAACAAAGTGTCGGTGACCTCGCCGATCGCCCGCGCGCTGATCGGCAAGTACGCCGGCGACGTGGTGGAGGTGCAGGCGCCGTCCGGTCCGCGCGAATACGAAATCCTGGAAGTGTTGTACATCTGATGCCGCTGGCGCGCGTGCGTGTCGCCGTGGCGACCTTGTGGGCCGGCAGCCTGTGGACGGTCGGCTATCTGGTGGCGCCGGTGCTGTTTGCCACGCTGGCCGACCGCGCGCTGGCGGGCACGATTGCCGGCAGCATGTTCCGCGCCGGCGCGCTGCTGTCGGCCGCGTTCGCGTTGCTGATGCTGGCCTTGCTGGCCTGGAGTGGCGCCGACCTGGAACCTAAGCGGCGCCGCCTGTTGTTCGCCCTGGTGCTGGCGATGCTCGGCTGCGTGCTGCTGAACTACCTCGGCATCCAGCCGCTGATCGCCGGCATCCGCGAGGCGGCCGGGCCGGGCGGCCTGGACGCGTCGCCGCAGCGCAAGCTGTTCGGCGTGCTGCACGGCGCCTCGATGCTGGTGTACATGGTGCAGAGCGCGCTGGCCGGCGTGCTCATCTGGAAGCAGCGCTAAAAACAACAGTAAAACGCTCGTCAGTCGATAAATGTGCAATCGAGCGCGACCGGGGCGGGCGCGGCGGACGAAAAAAAGCGGGCCGGTCCGCAACCCAGGGGTTGCGGACCGGCCCGCCGGTGGCGGGTTGCCTGGCTGGGCTTACTTGCTGCCCAGCGCGCTTTTCTTGGCGCTCTTCTGACGCGGCTTGGCGCGCTTGATGGAGCCGCCTTCGGTAACGCGCTCATTGCCCTTGATCATGACTTTGGTGACCGACGGACGCTTGGTTCCGCTGGCACTGGCCTTGACGATGGTCACTTCGCGCATACCCTTGCCCGTGGTGACGCTGCGTTCTTTGACAACTTCTTTTTTCGGACGGTAGATCACCAGCAGTTTGCCAATATGTTGTACCGGAGCGGCGCCGAGATCGCCGCAAATCGTCTCGTACATCCCCACGCGGGCTTCGCGGTCGTCGCCGAATACGCGGACCTTAATCAGACCGTGCGAATCCAGGCCAAGATCGATTTCTTTGAGTACGGCAGGTGTCAAGCCCGCTTCGCCAATGATGACGATAGGCTTCAGCGCGTGAGCTTCGGCGCGCAGTGCGCTGCGCTCTACGGGTGTAAGTTTTAGCATAATAATTTTTAGTAATCCCTTAAAAGCAGTATTCTACGCGAATGGCAAAGAAGAAATTAAACAAAAACTGGTTGCACGACCACATAAATGATCCATATGTGAAGTTGGCGCAGAAAGAGGGCTATCGTGCCCGGGCCGCATACAAGCTCAAGGAAATCGACGAGGACGAAAAACTTGTCAAACACGGCCAGGTGATCGTCGACCTCGGCTGCACCCCGGGCAGCTGGGCGCAATACCTGCGCCGCAAGCTGGCCGGCAAGGACGGCGGCGGCATCGACGGCACCCTGATCGGTCTCGACATGCTGCCGATGGAGCCGATTGCCGACTTCAACTTCATCCAGGGCGACTTCCGCGAAGCGCGCGTGCTGCGCCAGCTGGAAGTGGTGTTGCAGGGGCGCAAAGCCGACCTGGTGTTGTCGGACATGGCGCCCAATCTGTCGGGCATCGCCTCGGCGGACGCGGCGCGCATGGAGCATTTGATCGATTTGGCCATCGAATTCTCGCAACTGCACCTGAAACCGTCCGGCGCCTTGCTGGTGAAGTGCTTCAACGGCACCGGCTACAGCCAGATCGTGGAGAAATTCCGCGCCGAGTTCAAGGTGGTGACGCAGAAAAAACCCAAGGCCAGCCGCGATAAATCGTCGGAAATCTTCCTTTTGGGACGTGGCGTCAAGAATGCGGCGGAAAATAAGCCGCTTCTGGACGAATCCGCCCTTGATATTTGACGCTTGTAGCCGCACATCAAAGCAGGGAAGGGTAATGCCGTGAGGGTATGAAAATGCTCGCAGGCACATAAGCCCGGTTACGCTTCCCGCGTGCGCGCGGTGTTTTTTGCGCGCACGCATCGGCAGGCTTTGGCACGGCCCGCTTATTGCGAGTAAAATCGTGTTTTCAGCTATAGGAAAAAGATGCGTACCGCATCCAAGGAGTCTTCGTGAATAACATGTTTTCCAAATCTGCCATCTGGGTTGTCGTTGCCCTGCTTCTTTTCATGTTGTTCAAACAATTTGACAGCCACGGCGTCGCGGGCGGCAGCAAGGCCATCGCTTATTCCGATTTGCTGGATGAGGTCAAAGCCAAGCGCGTCAAGGAAGTCTTGATCGAGGGCGGCAACATTACCGCCACCCGCATCGACGACAGCAAGGTCCGCACCACCGCTACCTTCCTCGACCGCGGCCTGATCGGCGACCTGCGCGAAAACGGCGTGCGTTTCGACGTCAAACCGCCGGAAGAGCCGTCGCTGCTGCAGCAAGTGTTCGTTTCCTGGTTCCCGATGCTGCTGTTGATCGGCGTCTGGGTGTTCTTCATGCGGCAAATGCAGGGCGGCGGCAAGGGCGGCGCCTTCTCGTTCGGCAAGTCGAAGGCGCGCATGATGGACGAGGCCAATAACACCGTCACCTTCGCCGACGTCGCCGGTTGCGACGAGGCCAAGGAAGAAGTCAACGAAGTGGTCGATTTCCTCAAGGACCCGACCAAGTTCCAGAAGCTGGGCGGGCGCATTCCGCGCGGCGTGCTGATGGTCGGCCCTCCGGGCACCGGTAAAACGCTGCTGGCGCGCGCCATCGCCGGCGAAGCCAAGGTGCCGTTCTTCTCGATTTCCGGCTCCGATTTCGTCGAGATGTTCGTCGGCGTGGGCGCCTCGCGCGTGCGCGACATGTTCGAGAACGCCAAGAAACATTCGCCGTGCATCATCTTCATCGATGAAATCGACGCCGTCGGCCGCCACCGCGGCGCCGGCATGGGCGGCGGCAACGACGAGCGCGAACAAACCTTGAATCAGTTGCTCGTCGAGATGGACGGTTTCGAGGCCAATTCCGGCGTCATCGTCGTTGCCGCGACCAACCGCGCGGACGTGCTCGACAAGGCGCTGCTGCGTCCGGGCCGCTTCGACCGCCAAGTGTCGGTGGGCTTGCCGGACATCCGCGGCCGCGAACAGATCTTGAACGTGCACATGCGCAAAGTGCCAATCAGCACCGACGTCAAGGCCGACATCCTGGCCCGCGGCACCCCCGGCTTTTCCGGCGCCGACCTGGCCAACCTGGTCAACGAGGCGGCGCTGTTCGCGGCCCGCCGCAGCAAGCGCCTGGTGGAAATGTCCGATTTCGAAGATGCCAAAGACAAGATCTTCATGGGTCCCGAGCGCAAGTCGATGATCATCCGCGAGGAAGAGCGTCGCAATACCGCCTACCACGAGTCGGGCCACGCGGTGGTGGCGAAACTGTTGCCGAAGGCCGATCCGGTGCATAAGGTGACGATCATGCCGCGCGGCTACGCCCTCGGCCTGACCTGGCAGTTGCCAGAGCACGACAACCTGTCCGGCTACAAGGACAAGATGCTCGAAGAGATCTCGATTCTCTTCGGCGGGCGCATCGCCGAGGAAATTTTCGTCGGCCAAATGTCGACCGGCGCCTCGAACGATTTTTCCCGCGCCACCAAACTGGCGCGTTCGATGGTGACACGCTTCGGCATGTCCGACAGCATGGGCGTGATGGTCTACGAGGACAGCCAGCAAGATGGCTTCTTCGGCGGCTCGGCCAAGACGATTTCGGAGGCGACCCAGCAAAAGGTCGACGCCGAGATCCGCAATATCCTCGACACCCAGTATGCGATTTCGCGCAAGCTGCTGGAAGAGAACCGCGACAAGGTGGAAGTGATGACGAAGGCTCTGCTCGAATGGGAAACCATCGACGCCGACCAGATCAACGACATCATGGCTGGCCTGGAGCCGCGCCTGCCGAAGGCCGGCGTGCCGCCGCGCCGCAATTCGGGCGACAGCGGCGCCGGCGGCATCTCGCCGAACGTCACGGCGCCAGCCTGACGCTGGCCGTTTGATGTCGGCTTCGTGCCGTCAGTAAAGGGGCGAGGAGCGATCCTTGCCCTTTTCCGTCGTGCGGCCTCCTGCCGTTTTTCCTACCGTTTCCCAGTCCCATGCGACAATACTTTCAATTCGGCCGGTTTGGCTTCAACCTCACCGCCCCGGGCGGCAAGGCCCTGGTAATGGGCATCCTGAACGTCACGCCCGATTCGTTTTCCGACGGCGGCCAGTTCCAGTCGCTGGAGTTTGCCCTGGCCCGCGCCGACGAGATGGTTGCCGAAGGCGTCGACATTATCGACATCGGCGGCGAATCGAGCCGGCCCGGCGCGCCCGCGCTGTCGCTGGCGGACGAGCTGCAGCGTGTCATGCCGGCGCTGTACGCTCTGCGCGACTGCGGCAAGCCGCTGTCGGTCGACACGTACAAGCCGGAGGTGATGCGCGAAGCCATCCTGGCCGGCGCCGATATGATCAACGACATCAACGCCTTCCGCGCGCCGGGCGCGATCGAGGCGGTGCGCGGCAGCGACTGTGCCTTGTGCATCATGCACATGCAAAGCGTGCCGCAAACCATGCAGGCGCGCCCGGAATATGGCGACGTGGTGCGCGAGGTCGTCGACTTCCTGCGCGAGCGGGTCGCTGCCCTGACGGCGGCCGGCGTCGAGCGCGAGCGCCTTTGCATCGACCCCGGCTATGGTTTCGGCAAGACGGTCGAACACAACTTCGCGCTGCTCAAGGCCAGCGGGCAGATCCGCGCCGAACTGGGCCTGCCGATGCTGGCCGGCCTGTCGCGCAAATCGATGCTCGGGGCCGTCACCGGCAAGCCGGTGGAGCGGCGCTTGGCCGGCAGCCTGGCCGGCGCATTGGCTGCGGTAGCGCATGGCGCCGATATCGTACGGGTGCATGATGTGGCTGAGACTGTCGACGCGCTGAGCGTATGGCACGCGGCGCGCTAACAACATACGTAAGTAATCAACTTGATAGAAGAGACTAAAATGACACGTAAATACTTCGGAACAGACGGCATCCGCGGTCTGGTCGGCGCCGCGCCAATCACCCCTGACTTCGTGATGCGCCTCGGCTACGCCGCCGGTAAAGTCTTGGCCAAGGCCCAGACCGCCGCGATCAAGCCGACCGTGCTGATCGGCAAGGACACGCGCATCTCCGGGTATATGCTGGAAGCGGCGCTGGAGGCGGGCTTCTCGGCCGCCGGCGTCGACGTCATGCTGGCCGGCCCGATGCCGACGCCGGCGATCGCCTACCTGACGCGGGCGCTGCGCCTGGCTGCCGGCGTGGTCATCTCGGCGTCGCACAACCCGTTCCACGACAACGGCATCAAATTCTTTTCGCACCAGGGCACCAAATTGCCCGACGCGACCGAGCAGGAAATCGAACTGGCGCTCGACACGCCGATGTCCTGCGTGGCGTCGGAGAAGCTGGGGCGCGCCAAGCGCCTGGCCGACGCCCAGGGCCGCTACATTGAATTTTGCAAGGGCACCTTCCCCAACGAGTTGGACCTGCGCGGCATGAAAATCGTCGTCGACTGCGCCCATGGCGCCGCCTACCACATCGCGCCGCACGTGTTCCACGAACTGGGCGCCGAAGTGATCGCCATCGGCAACAAGCCGGACGGCTTTAACATCAACGCGGGCTTTGGCGCGACGGCGCCGGCCGCAATGGCGGCGGCGGTGGTCGAGCACGGCGCCGACCTCGGCATCGCCCTCGACGGCGACGCCGACCGGTTGATCATGTGCGACGGCAAGGGCCGCCTGTATAACGGCGACGAGCTGCTGTACGTGATGGTCAAGGACCGCCTGGCAACCGGCCCGGTGCCGGGCGCGGTCGGCACCCTGATGACCAATATGGCGCTGGAAGTGTTGTTCAAGGAAATGGGTATCGGCTTTGCGCGCGCCAAGGTGGGCGACCGCTACGTGCTGGAGGTGATGAAAGAGCGTGGCTGGATCCTCGGCGGCGAAGGCTCGGGCCACCTGCTGTGCCTGGACAAGCACACCACCGGCGACGGCATCGTATCGGCGTTGCAGGTGCTGTCGGCGCTCAAGCGTAGCGGCAAGACGCTGGAGCAATGCACCAGCGAGTTGGTGCTGTTCCCGCAAACCTTGATCAACCTGCGCGTCGCGGCGGGCTTCGACTGGCAAAAGAACCCGGCCATGGTCGGCGAAAAGGAAAAAGTCGAGCGGGAACTGGGCGATACCGGCCGCGTGCTGATCCGCGCATCCGGCACCGAGCCGTTGATTCGCGTCATGGTCGAGGCCAAGAGCGCCGAGCACGCCAAAGCCATGGCGCAGCGCATCGCCGACAAAGTCGTGGCCTAAGCCTCCGGCGGTAGGGAGGGGGCGCCGGCGCCGCCGGCCCAAACCGCCGCGAATATGCGAAGGGCCGCCCACTATGGCGGCCCTTTTCACGTGTGCGCCCAGCATGGGTGCACTCCTGTGGGTGCAAGTCCCGCCGCGAGCTGACCACAGCGACGAAGCCCGCGCCATGCGCCAGGAAGTCAGGATCGGCGCTGCTGCCTGCTGCCTGCGGCGCTGAGACGGGGGAACCTGCTGCAAGTGTTCAGCGTGTGCGAGCCCTTCAGCGAGTACAGCTACGGGTTGCGTCCGGGCCGGCGCGCGCAAGACGCGGTTCTTGGCGCGCAAGTGTATGGTCAGTCGGGGAAACGTATCAATGACGCTGGAGTGGTCAATCACCCGGTAGCTCACGCGAGCCGACCATATCCAATCGTAACAAGGGCAATTGATAATAACAAAAGCGCCCAGATCGGCGAGTTGGGAAAGGCCGCCACGCCGAACAAGGCGGTGGCAGACAAATAAAGACCGATGATTTTCAGGGTCTCAAGATCTGACACGGTAGCGGCACGTATTGCAAGATGCCCGCATACCGTTATGGCAGGTCCAAACAAGGTGAACCGCGCGGCAACGCGCGTGAATCATTGGCCGAAAAAGCACCGATAAACCCGTCCTGCAGCGCAGCGGCAAACGGATGCCGGAAGCGCACGACCGCCATCCCTATATGAAGAATCCCCAGGAGGGTTATTCCCCACGCGACCATGATTTTCCAGCTCCATTCCATATCATTCTCCACTGTATCCCGTGCGGCAGGGCCGGCTATCGTATATTACGCAGCTGCTGCATGAGATAGGCTGGTCGGTAGATGACGCGGCGGCACTCGCCCGTTTTTATTCTTACGCGGTCATTGGCTATTCCCACGCGGGAGGGCAGGCGGCAAGCGAACGCGACTTGGCGCTGTACGTGGCGATGTTTGATAAGGTTCGCTAAGTCGGGTTCGCACACGCGTCCCGGCGGCCTCGTTGGCCGGGGATCCCGACAACTCTGATTGTTCCCGTTTCGATTCGGGCCTGCCAGCCCGGGAGCAGGCCCCCGGGCGCGCGCGGCGTGTATGCTCGGTTTCCACTGGGTCCGGGTGGCTGCCACCCGGAAGGCGTTGCGCCGACACAGGCCGAAATTGCCATGGCGAGGCCGCCGGGCCAATCATTGCTTGATTTCCTTGTGGCAATTAATCATGCTGGGACGATCGCCGCCGCCTCGACCTAGCTGCCGCGCTGCGACCGCCGCCCGATTCCGACTCGCCCGGCACCCACGGACGCGCTTCCCGCGCGGGTACGTAACCGACCTTTTCGCGCCGCGCTGATCGCGCCGGCACCTGCAGCCATGAACGTTTTGTCTTCATTTCCGGTGCGCCGGGCCAGTACCCTGGCGAGAGCCGCCCTGCTGGCGGCGACACTGTGGGCGCCAGTCGCGCGGGCCGACGACGCCGCCACGCTGGCACAAGTCGCTATCTTGCCGTGCTGAGGCGCGCCGAGGGCAGCGGCGAGGCGACGCTGCGCTCGCGCCTGCAGGCGGTGATGCTGATCAGCCGTCTTTACGTCAACATGAGTAACCCCGAAAAGGGGCTGGAGATGGCGACGTCCGCGCTGGACGCCTACCGTGGCGCCATCGTAGCCAGGCCGCTTGCCTGGCTGCTGTTCGCGCAGAGCATCGCCTACGTGGCGCTGGACCGCAACGCCGAGGGTCTGGCCGCGTTCGAATTGGCGCTCGCAACGGCCGAGCGCGCGGGGCTGGTGGCGATGGAGGGCACCATACTCGGCAACATCGCCAACCATTATCTGCGCGCGCACCAGTATATGAAGGCGGAGGTGGCGGCGCGCAAGGCGTTGGCGAAATCGCTGCAAGTAGGCGACGCCAGTTCGACGCTGATGGCCAAGGCCAATCTCGGTTTTGCGCTGGGTGGGCAGGGCAAGGTCGACGCGGCGCTGCCGTACATCCATGAAGTGATTGCTTCGCTACGCGCATCAAACGCGAGTGGCGACCTGGTCAGCATGCTGGACGAAACCAGCCGCATGCTCGAGGGAGCCGGGCGGCCACGTGAAGCGCTGACGTTCGTGCGCGAGCAGCAGGACGTCCAGAAAGGGTTGCTGGCCGCGCTGCAGGAGAAGTTCGAAGCCGACCGGCGCCAGCGCCAGATCGGCCAGCTGGCGCGCGACAATCTGCTGAAGGACGCGGTGATCAGCAACAAGCGCCAAGAACAGTGGGTCATCGGTATCGCGGCCGCGCTGCTGCTGGTGGCGGGCGTATTCGTGTACCTTCAATACCGCCGGGCCACCAGCGCCAACGCCGAACTGGAACGTTTGAATACACAGCTGGAATTCCACGCCACGCGCGATCCGCTGACGGGGCTGTTCAACCGCCGCGTGTTCCTGGAACGCATGCAGCGACGGGCCGGCCTGCCCGAGGCGGAGCGGCGCCAGCAGCGCGGCAGCGGCATCGACGCCATCACGATCATCGATATCGACCACTTCAAGCAGATCAACGACCGCTGGGGCCATGCCGTGGGCGACCGCACGCTGGTCGAGGTGGCGCGGCGCCTGACGGAGGCGGTGCGCAGCAGCGATATCGTGCTGCGATGGGGCGGCGAGGAATTCCTGGTCTTTGCGCCGGGGATGCCGCCGAACCAGATCGAAGCGATGGTGGAGCGGCTACTGCACAGCGTGGGCACGGCGCCCGTCGATTGCGGCGACGTGCAGGTGCCAGTGAAGATCAGCGCCGGCACGGTGCCTATGCCATTCTGCGACTTGCCGGAAGCGCATTTCGGCTGGGAGAAGGCGGTGCAACTGGCGGACATGGCGCTGTATTATGCCAAGTCGCAGGGACGCAACCGCGCCGTCATCGCGTCCAGTCTGCGGGAGCCCGCGGGTGAATTGCTGGCGCGCGCGGAAAGCGATTTCGCCGGCGCCGTGGCGCAGGGTATCGTGGCGACCGTGGCCGTGGCTGGTCCGCAATAGGCGCAAGCGGGGCCGGTGTGCTTGTCGTTGGCGCTGGCAGGCACCGCTCGAGGAAGGCCAGCGGATTGTGTATCAAGTCAATGGTCCGAAGCTGCGCCCGGCGGCTCGGCGGAGCGGTAGTCTGATGCCATCATGCAAGCAGCTTCGATAGCTATTTTGATTTAATTTTCCTTGGGCGATTGACGGAGTGGGCCCCAGACGGTATTATCTTGTCTTCGGAGTGTAGCGCAGCCCGGTAGCGCACCTGGTTTGGGACCAGGGGGTCCAAGGTTCGAATCCTTGTACTCCGACCAAAATATAAGCGGGCTGTCAGATTCTTGGCAGCCCGCTTTTCATTTCGTGTATGGCATTTGAATGTTCTTGAGTATTCATTCTGCCGATAGCTCGGCCGGATATAACCTTCGGTAGCTCGGCTTGCATCAAGAGTATAAAGTGCCGTCACAAAACCGCTGCCAGCGGGTAAAATATCGGCTTCAATCCGCCCGTCGTTCAACGGATAGGACCTCGCTCTTCTAAAGCGATCATGGGGGTTCGATTCCCTCCGGGCGGACCATCGAATACAAGCTAACGACGACGCAAGAACTGTCGCTTCGCTGCGGCCTGCCAATATCGCGACACATCCGCCGGCTGGTGCCGTCTGGATCCTCGTCAATAACTCATTTCCCTGTACTGGCTTGGCTCGCGCAAAAACGCGGACCGATTCGACCCGCTCTTCGTCGGCAGTGGAGCGATAAGGTGTTGCCAATACAAACAATTGGTCAGATGATCATTCCGAATGATTCTTGCCCCGGCATCGAGTCCGAGTACCCGTTAAGGCAGCAGCAAGGACTGGATTTCCGAGTTCTTGTGGTTCGCCGGGGTCACCATCACCGCTCCGGTGAAGATAATACGGTCTTTGACGGGGGCGTTGCGTACCGCCGCTACCGCGGCCTTGATGCCCAGATATCCCATCTGGCGCGGATTCTGCACCACCAGTCCATTGATGTCCTGTAGCGCCAGGCCGCCGAGCAGGAAATCCGTCGGGTCAAATCCGATGAATTTCTTCTTCCCGGCCACGCCAAGCTCGCGCAGGGCACGTAACATGCCTTCGGTAGAGGATTCATTGACGGCAAAGACACCGTCAACGGACGGGAATTTTTTCAAGAGCTTCGCCGAGCCGCGGGTGGCCTGGTCGCGTGTGGCGCCGCCATACTCGTCGGCGACGACGCGAATGCGGGGCGCATTTCGTTTCAGGTAGGCGATAAAGCCGCGGGCACGCTCTTCGGTCGAGCCGCTGCCCGTCACCGTGCGTAAGACCATTACTTTGCCGCGCGCATTCAGCAACGTCGACATATGTTCCGCCGCCAGCTGTCCCGCGGCGAAATTGTCCGTCGTGATGAAGTTCAAATGGCGGTCGCCGTCCAGTTCGGAGTCGACCACGACGACTTTGATGCCCGTCGCCACGGCCCGCGCCACAGGCCCCGCCAGGCGCGCCCTGTCGGTTGGGGCGATAATGATCGCGTCAACGCCGGCAGTGGTGTACATCTGCAGGAGCTTGATTTGCTCGTCGGTTTTATCGCTGTAGGTCGGACCGCGCCAAGTGAGCGCGATATGCCCTTCCTCGCGGATGCCGCGCTCGACGCCGTCGCGCATGAATTTCCAAAACTCTTGATCGGGCGATTTCGCAATGAAAACGATGTTCATGTCCTTGTCGCTGGCAAGCACAGGGCCAGTTCCGAAAGCCAGGCAGGCGACCAACATCAGGAGATATTTCCCCATTTTTTTCTCCGACACATGTGAGGCGTTGCGATTGCCACCCGACGCGGCCGGCGGATCGCTTGATGATGAATTTGTTGGTGCAGTGTAATCGTACCCAACTACACAGGCAAGCAGGCACTTACCGAGACGACGCGGCATGCCCGAAGTGCGGCTGCGCGTGCGCCAGGCGAGCCATCGCTTGGGCGCCGCGCACGGCTGTGCCGGCGTGGTTTCCGTGGCGCACGGCGCGCAAGTTTCAGCGATAATATCCACTGTTGCCCAATGGGCACCTTAACGCGCCCGCGTTCAGGGCCGCCCGGCGTCCATTTTTGGCGTTTATATATACAGTTAGACTGGCAATTCTGTCTTGCACAGCGTTGCGGACAATGTCGATAATAAGGAAAAAATGGCAAACTCCCCGCGTTCGCGCTGGCCACTGCGCGCCGCGCGCTGGCTTGGCTTCACGCTACTCCTGCTCGCGCTCTTGGTGGGCGCCGTCTGGCTGGCGCTGCCGCCGCTGGTCAAACATTTTGGCGAACAACAAATTGAAGCCAAAATCGGCCGCAAGGCCAGCATCGGCGCGGTCGCCTTCGACCCGTTCAAGCTGGTGTTGACGGTGTCCGATTTCCTCCTCTACGAGCGGGACAAGACCAGCGCCGCTTTTTCGGCGCGGACGCTGCTGGTCGGCGTCACCCCGGCCGCCTTGTTCAAACTGGCGCCCTTGCTGAGCGAGGTCAGGCTGGTCGGCCCGCAACTGCATATTGTGCGCACCGGCGACGCCGGCGTGGCCCGCTATAACTTTTCCGATGTGATCGAGCGCGTGCTGGCAATGCCAAAAAGCGCGGAGCCGACGCTGTTTTCGGTCGCCAACATCCAGCTTGAACACGGCGCGATCACCTTCGACGACCGCTTCAACGACAAACAGGTCAAGGTTGAAGCGCTCAGCATCGGCTTGCCGTACCTGTCCAATTTCCCGGATCAGGTCGACTCCTTCGTGCAACCGCGCCTGTCGGCGACGGTGAACGGTTCGCAGTTCGTGTTGAAAGGACGCAGCAAACCGTTCGCCGGCAGCCAGGACACCGCGCTCGCGCTGGACGTCGAACGCCTCGACCTGGCCAGCTACATGAAATTTTCCCCGGTGGCGTTGCCGCTGGCGGTGCAGAGCGCCAAGCTGTCGACCAAGCTCGACTTGACCTTCGTGCGAAACCGGGGCCGGCCGCAGGTGGTGCTGTCCGGCACCATCAAACTGGCCGATGTCGTGTTGCACGACAACCGCGCCGCGCCCTTGTTGAAGGCGCAGGAAATGCTGCTGCAGTTGCGCAAGCTTGACCTCCTCGCCGGCGTCGGCGCGCTGGAAAAAGTCGAGATCGTGCAGCCGCAATTATTCCTTGGCCCGGGCGATGTCGTCGGCGCCCAGCGTATCGGTCTTGAAAACGCCAGCGTCGACGCCGCCGCCCGCACCGTCGCCGCCGACGCCTTGCGCCTGGCCGGGTTGCAGGGCGAGGTGCGGCGCGACGCCCGCGGCGCATTCAATGTGCAGCAATTGTCCGGCCGGGTGGGCGGCCCGGCCAAGGCGGCCGCGGCGGACAAGGCCGCGCCGGCTTGGTTACTGGCGCTCAAGCAGTTCGCCGTCAGCGACGGCGCCCTCGCCTATACCGACGGCGCCGTGAAGCCGGCCGTCAAGCTGCGCGCCGACGACTTGAACCTGACGCTCGACGACATCTCCAGCCGGTTCGACCGACCGCTGAAGGTAACGCTGCGCACCCAGCTCAACAAAACCGGCAAGTTGTCGATCGATGGCAGTATCGCGCCGCAATTCAAGTCCTATGATTTGGCTATCGACGCCCAGAACCTGCAGGTGCCGGCGTTGCAACCGTATTTCGCCGACTACCTGAACGTCACGCTGGCCTCGGGCCAGGCCAGCGGCAAGGGGACATTGCTGCTGGTGCCGGCCGACGCCGGCAAGGAAACGGCCACCACCTACCGCGGCATGCTGCGCCTGGCCAATTTCCGCATGCTCGACAAGGAGAACGCCGCCGATTTCCTGAAATGGCGCGCGCTCGACTTTAACGGTATCAACCTCAGCCTGGGCGGCCCGCGCCAAAACATTGGGCTGGAAAAGGTCGCGCTGAGCGATTTTTACGCGCGCATCATTTTGTCGGAGTCGGCCAAGCTGAACCTGGGCAATATCGTGGTGTCGAAAAACGCGCCGATCGGCGCGCCGGCAGCGTCGCTGACCTCGGCCGAGCCGGCCGCGCCGTCCAGGGCGGCGCCGCTTGCCACCGCGGTCGTGGCGCCGCCGCCGCCCAAGTCGAACGCCCCGGTCATCAGGATCGGCCAGGTTACGATTAAAGGCGGCAACATCAACTACACCGACAATTTCGTCAAACCGAATTACACCGCCAATATGACGGGCATGAACGGCACCGTCGGCGCGATCGCCTCGGACAAGCCGCAGCCGGCCCCGCTCGACTTGAGCGGCAAGATCGACAACGACGCGGCGGTCGCCATTTCCGGCACGCTGAACCCGCTGTTCTCGCCGATGTTCCTCGACATCAAAGCCAGCGCGAATGGCGTCGAGCTGCCGCGGTTGACGCCGTACGCGGCCAAGTACGCCGGCTACGCGATTGAAAAGGGCAAGCTGTCGATGGCGGTTAGTTACCGGGTTGAACAGGGCAAACTGGTGGCGCAGAACGACGTGCGCATCGACCAGTTGACGTTCGGTGAAAAAATCGACAGCCCGACCGCCACCAAGCTGCCGGTGATGCTGGCGGTGGCCCTGCTGAAGGACCGCAACGGCCAGATCAATATCAACCTGCCGATCTCCGGCACCCTGGACGATCCGCAGTTTTCGCTCGGCGGCATTATCGTGCGCATTTTCCTGAACCTGGTCGTGAAGGCGGTGACGTCGCCGTTCGCGCTGATCGGTTCGGCATTTGGCGGCGGCGACGAGCTTGGTTATGCGGAATTTTCCGCCGGCTCGGCCAGCTTGACCGAGGCCAGCCAAGGCAAGCTCGACACCATTGGCAAGGCGCTGACCGAGCGTCCCGGGCTGAAGCTGGACCTGATCGGCCGGGTGGACCCCGGCAGCGACGCGGACGGCGTGCGCCAGCAGGTGTTGCGCAGCAAGCTGAACGCGTTCAAGCGCAAGGAATCGCTCGACCGCGGCGGCGAGTCGGTGTCCGAAGACGTCGGCGTGACCGACGCGGACAAAGAAAAATACATGGGGAAAGTGTATGCGGCGCAAACTTTCGACAAGCCGCGCAACCTCGTCGGCCTGGTCAAGTCCCTGCCGCCGGCCGAGATGGAAAAACTGATCCTTGCCAACTCCCCGGTCACCGCCGACGCCCTGCGGGCGCTGGCCAGCCGGCGCGCCGAGGCGGTGCGCGCCTACCTGGAAACCAAGGGGGTCATCGCGGCCGAGCGCATTTTCCTGGTGGCGCCGAAGGTGACGGCGGACGGCATCGCGGACAAGGGCGCGCCAAATCGCGTCGATTTCGCGTTGAAGTAATGCATGGAAGACGGCGCGTTCAATCCACCAAGTCGAGGCGTTTTTCGATGCGTTCGACGCGGCCGAGGATACGGTCGTAGCACAGTTCCTGGCCGGCGTGCATGACGGCGAAATCGCCGCCGTCGCGCCGCAAGCTTGCCACGCCCATTTCGGCGCTGCGGAGGCGGTGTTTGATTTCTTTCGTGTCGGCCCTGACTTCGGCGATTTCCGCCCGGATAAAGCGCAGTTGCTCCAGCACGAGGTTTTCACAGTTCATGATTGCTCCTTATTAAGGTCCGATTCCGTCGCAGTACCGGCTTGTTTGTATGACTCTGCGATACACCTTCCTGTTCCGCTCATTCAGGCAGTTGCTGCGCTACCTCAAGTGAGCCGCCGGCAAGCGAGTGGCGGATCTGGGCTGCGCCTGGGCGCAAGTTCCGCGTCATTATTGTATTAATAATAATGTAACGCGTAGGCGCCCGGTGCTTCTTGGGCGCGCTCAAAGAGCGGCCATGTGGCTGGCGTCGGCAACGCCTCCCGGCGCGGCGGCGCGGGTACTCAGGGGGGAAATAGATCCAAGCTAGCCCCGCGCAAGCAGTATACTGCCGGTTTTTTACGGCCGTTGCCTTACCCGAAAGGATCACCCAGCATGAGCGCTCTTCCAGCTTGCCCGCAATGCAATTCCGAGTACACCTATGAGGACGGCGCCTCCTACATCTGCCCGGAGTGCGCTCACGAGTGGCCGGTGCAAGCCGCCGCGGCCGCGGAAGAGGGGGGCCGGGTCTACTGCGACTGCGCCGGCAACGTGCTGCAAGACGGCGACACCGTTTCCGTGATCAAGGACTTGAAATTGAAGGGCGGCGGCGGCGTCGTCAAAATGGGCACCAAGGTCAAGAACATTCGCCTGGTCGACAGCGACCACGATATCGACTGCAAAATCGACGGTTTCGGTTCGATGAGCCTGAAGACGGAGTTTGTCAAAAAAGTGTAGTGGCGTCGGGTCGGACCCGGCCGCGCCGGACCAGCCGACCCGATACTCTGGCTCGCGGCCGCGGCCTGCCACCGCTGCGCTTTCCCCATTGTTTTTGTCTCGTGCGCGGGCGCCAAACGGGTCGCCGCTCGCGCCGGTTTTCTGGTACATTCCGTTTTTGCAACAATTGTCATTAATCACGATTTATTGAGGAACGAGAATGTCTGATATTTCCAGCCCAAACGCGGACGCGACCCCGCCGTCCGGGAGCGCCGCGCCGGTGCCGCCGAAGGCGCCCAAACAACCCTGGCTGCGCTATGTGATGTACACGCTGGCGGTGTTGGGCGTGTTGCTGCTCGCGCTGGTGGCTGTGGTCATGTACGAAAACAGCAAGAAGCCGAAGAACGTCGCCATCGACGAGACGGAAATGATCGATTCGCTCATGTCCAGCAACTACGGCAAGTATTCCGACGAACACAAGGGCTGGTTGTATGTCGGCGAGGGCAATCGCACCTACGTGGTGCGGGTGGTCCAGCAGGCCAAGCCAAGCGACGGGGCGCACGGCGACGAATTGTATTTCGTTACCAGCGGCAAGCCGCTCGATGGCGAGCCGGGCGCCATGTACGGCGTCTTCCAGGTGCGCGCAGGCGAGAAGGAAGAGGCCGGCAAACTGTTTCAAATCAGCTCGCCTTATCGCTACGAGGGGACGGTGCCGTTGACGCCGGAGAACGTGCGTTTCGAGGCCTTGAGCGAGACACTGTGGGCTTGGGTCATCAAGGTGCAGGACGGCGCCGACCCGAAGCTGGCGACGGTCACGGTCAACAACGTGGTGCTGGCGCCGAACGGCGACAATATCGCGGTGCTGGCGTGGTTCAGGGCGTCGCTGGCGTCGGACCCGGGTATCGATTGCGCTGCGGCGGAAACGCGTTACAAGTCCTGGGCCAACGGCGAGAGCCATCCGCGGGCCGCCGCCACCGAGGCCGCCGCGACGCAGGGTGAGCAGACCGAGTCCGAGCACGAGTCCGAGCACGAGCACGAGCACGAGGTCGACGACGTGCCCTTGCGCTGCAACGACGCCAGCTGGGCATATCGCACCGGTCCGGTGTCCGGCGCGGTGCCGGTGCCGTTGACGGTCACCGCCAAGGGCGTGCGCGATGGCGTCAAAATGCAGGAGAAGACCTGGAAGCTGGTGTTTGACAGCAAGGCCTTTTCCTACCACGTGCCGGAGGCGTTAACCCCGGAATGAGGCAGCGGCCGGCGCCCCTGCGCGCCGGCGCCGGCGCCGGCATCGTTCCGGCCGGGCCGCAGGAACGAAAAGCGTCCGCGCATGTCGAATTGGCATCCGCATCAATCTCTCCGGCGACGGCGGTCCGCCGGCATAGGGGGCGCAGGCATGCATGTCGTCGATATCACCATGTTTTACGCGGCCGAGGGTGGCGGCGTCAGCACTTACCTGAACGCCAAGGCGCGCTGGCTGGCCGGGCGCGAACGCATCAGGCATACCATCGTCAGCCCCAACCCGCACGCCGGCGGCACGGCCGACCAGGCCGGCATCCCCAGCCTGGCGCTGCCGGGCATCCATGGCTACCGGATGCCGCGCTCGGTCGGCGCCGCCGCCGGCGTGCTGCGGGCGCTGCGGCCGGACCTGGTTGAGGCCGGCGACGCCGGCCCCTGCGCATGGGCCGCGCTGAAGGCGGCGCGGCAGTTGCAGATTCCGGCCGTGGCCTTTTATCATTCCGACTTGCCGCAATTGATGCGCAACCGCTTCGGCGCGCTGGCCGCGGGCGCGGCCAAGCGCCACCTGGCGCAACTCTATCGTCGCTTCGACCTGGTGCTGGCGCCCAGCAAGATGATGGCGCAGAAACTGGAGGCGATGGGCGTTGCCGGCGCGCTGCACCAGCCGCTGGGCATTGACACCGACGTGTTTTGTCCGCAACGCCGCGACGCCGCCCTGCGCGCGCAACTGGGCCTGCCCGACGACGCCCGCCTCTTGCTGTACGCCGGCCGCTTTACCGCCGAGAAAAAGCTCGGCTTGCTGACCGACGCGGTGCGCCGCCTGGGCCGGCCCTACCATTTGCTGCTGGTCGGCGGCGGCGCTGCGCCGCCGCGCTGCGCCTACACCAGCGTGATCCCGTTCCAGCGCGACCAGCGCGTGCTGGCCGGGCTGATCGCCAGCTGCGACCTGCTGGTCCATCCGGGCGATTGTGAAACCTTCGGCCTGGTGGTGCTGGAGGCCATGGCCTGCGGCCTGCCGGTGGTCGGCACCAGCGCCGGCGGCGTGGCCGAACTGGTGGACGAGGCCACCGGCATTCTGGTGCCGCCGAACAGCGCCGCCGGCCTGGCCGAGGGCATCGAGGCGATTTACCGGCGCGACCGCGGCGCGCTGGCGGCGAACGCGCGCCGCAAGGCCTGCGACGGCTACGACTGGAACCGTATCATGCCGCAGTTGCTGCGGCGTTACGCCGGGTTGCTGGCCTCGCATCAGCGCCTGGTGCTGGAAACGGAGGCCGCTTATGTCGCCGGCTGAGCCGAAAGCGCTGTGCGTGTCGATCCACGACGTCGCGCCGGCCACCTGGCGCGACTGCCGGCGCCTGCTGGCGGCGGTACGCGCGGTCGCCGAGATCCCGCTGACGCTGCTGGTGGTGCCGCGTTTCCACCACAGCGCCGTCGACTCGGCGGCCTACGAGGCCATGCTGGGGGAGCTGCTGGCGCAGGGGCACGAATTGGCGCTGCACGGCTATTTCCACCTCGACACCGCGCCGCCGCCGGGGCGCTGGCGCGACCGCTTCCTGCGCACCGTCTACACCGAGGGCGAGGGCGAGTTCGCGGCGCTCGACGCGGCCCAGGCGCTGCGCCGCCTGGAACTGGGACTGGCCTGGTTCGGCCGGCGCAACTGGCCGGTCAAGGGCTTTGTCGCGCCGGCCTGGTTGCTGAGCAAGGAAGCCTGGAGCGCCGTGCGCGCCTGCCCGTTTGAATACACCACCACGATGTGCTATTTCCACTGCCTGGCGCGGCAAGAGGCGCTGTTCGCGCCGGCCCTGGTATACGCGGCCCGCAACGGCGTCGGGCGCAGCCTGTCGCCGCGCTGCGCCCGGCCGCTGGCCTGGTTGCAGCGGTCGGCGCCGCTGGTGCGGCTGGCGCTGCATCCACGCGACGCGCGCCACCCGCAACTGCTGCGCCACGCCCAGAAACTGATCGAAGATTTGCTGGATACCCGCCGCGCGCTGACCAAGGCGGCTTTCGCGCAAGCTTGGTGCGCGCGACATCGTTCGGCTTAGCGTAGCGTCAGCCGACACGCTTGCGTGAGCCGATACGTTCGGGTCACGCAGGCATGTCGCCGGCGCGCGCAAGCAGTTGTGGTATCGCCCGGCCCGGCCGAAATACGCGCGCCGCGGCGCCGCTTGAACGGGGGCGACCCGCGTTTGCGCCGAGCCGACACGCCCCTGTGGCGGATGTGTATACCGGCGCCGGCATTTTTGCGCGCGGCCGCAAAGGGCGCACTTATCGTATAAAATTTGCCCTTTCGACAAAGCTGCGGCGCCGCCGGCGCACGCCGCGCGCAAAGGGATCCCATGAGCAAGAAGACAGTCCAGGTGTACAACCGGCCAGCGGGCGGCTGGGGCGCCCTGAAGAGCGTGGCGCAGCAGATTTTGCAGCAGGGCATTCCGGCCAAGGGCGCGCGCACCCTGCTGTCGGCCAACCAGCCGGACGGCTTCGACTGCCCCGGCTGCGCCTGGCCCGACGCCGACCACACCTCGACCTTTGAATTTTGCGAGAACGGCGCCAAGGCCATCGCCGCCGAGTCGACCGCGCGCCGCGCCACCCCGGCCTTGATCGCCCAGCACACGGTGCAGTGGTTGACGCAACAGTCGGACCACTGGCTCGAGGGGCAGGGCCGGCTGACCGAGCCGATGCGCTACGACCGCGCCAGCGACCGTTACCAGGCCATCGGCTGGGACGAGGCCTTCGCGCTGATCGCCGCGCGCCTGAACGCCTTGCCCACGCCCGACGACGCCATCTTCTACACCTCTGGGCGCACCAGCAACGAGGCGGCCTTCCTGTACCAGTTGTTCGTGCGCGAATTCGGCACCAACAACTTCCCCGACTGCTCGAACATGTGCCACGAACCGTCCGGCTACGCCATGCGCGAAGCCATCGGCGTCGGCAAGGGCACGGTGCAACTGGCCGACTTCCAACTGGCCGACGCGCTGTTCATTTTCGGCCAGAACCCCGGCACCAACCACCCGCGCATGCTGGGCGAGTTGCGCGGCGCGGCCAAGCGCGGCGCCGCCATCGTGTCGTTCAACCCGCTGCGCGAGCGCGGCCTGGAAAAATTCCAGAACCCGCAAAGCGGCGGCGAAATGCTCACCGGCGGCTCGACCGCGATTTCCTCCGACTACTTCCAGCCGAAGATAGGCGGCGACTTGGCCGCCGTCAAGGGCATGATCAAATGCGTGCTCGAAGCCGACGCCGCCGCCCAGGCGGGCGGGCGGGCGCGCATCGTCGACGTCGCCTTCATCGCCGCGCACACCGCCAACGTCGACGCCTTCACGGCCGACGTGCTGGCCGAACCGTGGGACGTGATCGTGCGCGAGGCCGGTTTGACGCGCGCCGAAATCCAGCGCGCCGCCGACATCTACATGGGCGCCGGCAAGGTCATCGCCTGCTGGGGCATGGGCATCACCCAGCACCGCCACTCGGTGGCGACGATCCGCATGATCGTCAACCTGCTGCTATTGCGCGGCAACATCGGCCGCCCCGGCGCCGGCCCGTGCCCGGTGCGCGGCCACAGCAACGTCCAGGGCGACCGCACCATGGGCATCTACGAAAAGCCGAAGGCGTCCTTCCTCGACCGCCTCGGCGAGGTGTTCGACTTCGCCCCGCCGCGCGCCGACGGCTACGACACCGTTGGCGCCATCGGCGCCATGCTGGCCGAGCCGGGCAAGGTGTTCTTCGCGATGGGCGGCAACTTCGCCGCGGCCACGCCGGACACCGCCGTGACCGAACGCGCGCTGCGCCAGTGCGCGCTGACGGTGCACGTGGCCACCAAACTCAACCGCAGCCATCTGGTGTGCGGCGACGACGCCCTGGTTCTGCCGTGCCTGGGCCGCACCGAGATCGACCAGCAGGCCGGCGGTGCGCAGGCGGTCAGCGTCGAGGATTCGATGAGCATGGTGCACCTGTCGTCGGGCATCAACGCGCCGTCGTCGGCCAGCCTGCTGTCGGAGCCGATGATCGTCGCGCGGCTGGCGGCGGCGACGCTGCGGGGCCGCAGCAAGACCGACTGGATGTGGCTGGTGGCCGACTACGACCGCATCCGCGACAAGATCGCCGCCGTCTTCGTCGACTTCGCCGGCTTCAACGAGCGCGTCAAGACGCCCGGCGGCTTCCACCTGCGCAACACCGCCGCCGAGCGCGAATGGGCGACCGACACCGGCAAGGCCAACTTCTTCGCGTACCCGGTGCCGACCGACCTGCCGATCCACCTGGCCCGCAGCGGCCGCGCCACGCCGGTGTTCAACCTGACGACGATACGCTCGCACGACCAGTACAACACCACCATCTACGGCTTGAACGACCGCTACCGCGGCGTCTTCGGCGAGCGCCGCGTGCTGTTCATCCACCCGGACGACATCGCCGAATTGGGCTTGCTGGCCGGCGCCTGGGTCGACCTGGAAAGCCTGTGCGACGACCAGGCGCGGCGCCAAGCCAAGCGCTTCATGCTGGTGGCCTACAACATTCCGCGCGGCTGCGTGGCGGCCTACTTCCCCGAAACCAATCCGCTGGTGCCGCTGTCGAGCTTTGCCGACTTCGCCCGCACGCCGACCTCGAAGTCGATACCGATCGTGCTGGCGGCGCACGCGGCCGGCGCCGCGCCATGAGCGGGCAGGGCGGCAACGACGCCACGGCGGCGCCCGACTTGGCGCTGGCGCTGCTGGCCGAACTGGCCGGCCACGCCACGCCGGTATCGACGGCGCGCGTGGGCAAGCGCCTCGGCGTGCGCCAGAGCACCTTGCTGCGCTGCCTGGCCTACCTCGGCGACGACGTCATCGGCGGCGTCGCCGGGCCCGGCCTGGTGCGCGTCAGCCAGGACGGCGAGCGCACCATGCTGGCGCTGAGCGACAAAGGCCGCGCCGCATGCCAATGAGCGAAACGCCGCTGTCCGGCTGGAGCAATCTGGCGGTGCTGCGCCACGCGCCCGGCGGCACCGGCCTGCCGGCCACCGATTCGGTGGCCGAAGAGGTGCCGCTGGCGCTGGTCTACAACGGCATCTCGCAAGCGGTGATGATGGCGACGCCGCTCGACCTGGACGATTTCGCCGTCGGCTTCAGCCTGTCCGAGCGCATCGTCGACCAGCCCGGCGACATCTACGATATTGAATTGGTGTACACGCCCGGCGCGGTCGGCGCCGAACTGCGCCTGAGCATCGCCAGCGATTGCTTCATGCGCCTCAAGGAGCGCCGCCGCAGCCAGGCCGGCAATACCGGCTGCGGCCTGTGCGGCCTGGAAAGCCTGGGCGCGCTGGACCTGGAGCCGGCCGCGGTCGGCGCCGCGGACGTGATCGCCAAGGCGGCCTTGCTGCGCGCCTTCGCGTCGCTGGCGTCGCGCCAGCCGCTCAACGCGCTGACCGGCGCCACCCACGCCGCCGCCTGGGTCGGCCTGGACGGCGCCATCTTGACGGTGCGCGAAGACGTCGGCCGCCACAACGCGCTCGACAAACTGATCGGCGCACTGGCGCGCGGCGGCAAGCGGCCGCCGGGCTTCGCCATCATGAGCAGCCGCGCCAGTTACGAGCTGGTGCAAAAGGCGGCGCGCGCCGACATCGGCCTGCTGGCGACGATCTCGGCGCCGACCGCGCTGGCGGTGCGCATGGCCGAGCGGGCCGGCATTTGCCTGGTCGGCTTCGCGCGCCAGCACGGCTGCGTGGTGTACGCGCACGCCGCGCGCCTGCTCGCGGAGTAGGGCGCGGGCCAAGGCGGGGAGCCGGGCTCGGCCCCCTGTTTTAGACGGCCAGCGTTGCCGAGCGCTCGGACAGGCGCGTTTCCAGCCGGGCCATTCCGGCCGGCAAATCGAGCCGCGCGCCGCAGGCTTGCATGCTGGTGCCGAAGGCGTGCAGCGTCCTGAACAGGTGGTGCGCGCGGCTTTGCTCGCCCATCTGGCCGATGCGCAGGATGTTCAAGCCGAAGGAGCCGGATATCTCCACCTTGTGCACCTTCGACATGTAGGCGCGCACCGCGTCGGCCGAAACCTTGTCCGGAATCGTGATGCCGATCACCGAATTCAAACGGGCGCGCGGCGGCACCAGCAAGTGCAAGCCCATTTCCTCTATGCTTTCCTGCAATGCCTCGGAGCACTGGCGGTGGCGCTGGAAGCGCTGGGCCAGGGTTTCCTCGCACACCAGGCGCAGCGCCTCGTGCAGCGCCAGGATGCCCGACACCGGCGCCGTGTAGTGGTAGGAATTCTGGTTCCAGAACTTGTCGGCCAGCTTGGCGTCCAGGCACCAATGCGCCAGCGTGTCCTCGCGGCCCTCGATGCGGGTCCAGGCGTCGTTTGAAAACGCCAGCAGCGACACGCCGGGAATCGACGACAGCCCCTTCTGCCCGCCGGTGATGACGGCGTCGATCTGCCACCGGTCCATCTCCAGCGGCATGGTGCTCAGCGTGCAGACGGCGTCGACCACGACCAGGCAGCCGTGCGACTTGGCCATCTTGGCGATCTGCTGCAAATCCTTGTTGCACACGGTGTTCGAGGTCTCGCCTTGGACGATGGTCAGGACGTCGTAGTGAGCGCTGTTGAAATACTGCTCGATCAGTTGCAGGTCGGCGCTTTCGTTGTTGGCGATGTCGACCAGCGTGACCTGGCCGCCGACGCGGCGGGCCATCTCGGCCATGCGGTTGCTGAAATAGCCGTTGCACACCGACAGCACGCGCGCGCCCGGCCGCACCAGGTTGCAGACCGCCATTTCCATCGCCGCCGACCCCGGCCCGGCCACGCCCATCACATGGCTCGACGTGGTCTGGAACACATAACGGCCCATGTCCTTGACCTGCGCGATGACCTTGTTCATGGTCTCGCCCAGATGGTTGATGACGATCGAGTTGGCGTAGGCCACGCGGTGCGGAATGGGAACCGGGCCGGCTCCCATCATCAGTAGCGGCTCGTCCGGCAGGATCAGTTCAAGCGGCACAATGCTGGGGGCCAGGATGGCGTTCATGGTCTTGCTCCATTTTCTGTCTAGATGTATAGGTGGCGGGCGGCGCCGACTGGTCGGTCCGAACGTCGTGCAGTCGGCTTGATTCGGTGGTGCTGGTGGATTGCGGGGCGGCGAGGGTGGCGCCCGGGGTGCGCCGGCGTGGATTGCGGCGCGCCCGTTTGTCGATGTTGTTTATGGATATAAACAAGTATATATTTGCAATAATGCATGTGTGGCAAATGATTGCGAAAGCCATCTTAGCGCATAATTTTTCAAAACGCTATCCACCGATTGCCAGGCGCGCTGGCCGGCACACGCGCCGCACGCAATTAAATTGGAGGTTTTGCTCTATTTCGCGGCCGTCAAAACAGCGCTTTCAAGGGGCAAACAAACGTGAAATCCGATTCGGCGTGTATATAATTGCTTTGGTAACATGCAATTTTACATACTACGCGCAACACGCGCTTTCGCTGAACGGAAATCGCACATGGAAGTACCACAAGGGTTGAGCCGCCTGATCGCTCCCTGGCCACTGATTGCCGCCGTCGTCGCGGCGCCGCAGGCCGCCGCCCAAACGCCCGTCGCGCTCGGCTTCGCCGAGGCCGTGCACGCCGCCGCCGCCGCCTCCGGCGCGCTGCAGGGCGCGCAGCTCGACGCCCGCGCCAAGGACTTGAAGGCGCAGGCGCTGTCACGCATCGACGGGCCGTCGCTGAGCCTGAACGCCTTCCAGGGCCGCCTGAGCACCAGCGTCAACCTCGACACCAGCCGCGTGGCCGGCGTGGTCGGCGGCATCGAAGCCGCCATCCCCAGCCTGCCGCTGCCGGACATTCCGACTTCCATCAGCCGCAACCTGACTGCCAACCTGTCCTCGGTCGGCCTGAGCAGCGTCTGGCCGCTCTACACCGGCGGCCGCCTCGACGCCGTCAAGGGCCTGGCGGCCGGCATGCGCCAGGAAGCCGAGGCCGACAGCCGCGAGGTCGAGGAAAAACTGGCGACCCAGGTGGCGCAGCGCTACTTCCAGCTGCTGCTGGCCGAGCGCGTCGTCGCGGTGCGCGCCGACGCCAGCGCTGGCATCGCCGAACACCAGCGCCACGCCAAAAAACTCGAAGCCGGCGGCCTGATTTCGCGCGCCGAACGGCTGCGCGCCGACGTCGCCCTGGACGGCGCCCGCAGCGAGGAGGCGCAGGCGCGCAGCGACGCCGAGATCGCGCAGGTGGCGCTGAACCGGCTGCTGGCGTCGGCCGTGCCGGTGCGTCCGCGCACGCCGCTGTTCGTGCACAGCGCGCCGCTCGGCCCGCTGCAATCGTTCGTCGACGCCGGCATGGACGGCAACGCCGCCTGGGGCAAGATCGACAGCAAGCGCGCCCAGGCGCAGCAGGCGCTGCGCCTGCACGGGCGCGAGTACGGCCCCAGCGTGTTCGCGGTCGGCAATTACAACCGCAACCGCGGCAACGACGCGTTGGTGCAGTCGACCTGGATGGTCGGCGTGGCGCTGAGCGTGCCGCTGGTCGGGCGCATCGATACCGGCAAGATGATCCAGGCCGCGCGGCTCGACCAGGAAAGGGTCGAGGTGACGGCGCGGCAGGCCGCGCGCGACATTCCGACTTTGATCGAAAAAAATTGGCGGGCGCTGGAAAACGCCCGCATCCAGTTCCTCGCCAGCGCCTCGTCGCTGGAACTGGCGCGCGAAAACATCAAGCTGCAATCGGCCGCCTTCCAGAACGGCCAGGTCACGGCGCTCGACGAGGTCGACGCCCGCCTCAATCTGGCCAAAATAGAAACCCAGCGCGCGCAAACCGCCTACGCCTACGTGATGGCGCTGGCCCAGCTACTCGAGGCCAGCGGCCAGCCGCAGCGCCTGGCCGCGCTGGCCGCGTCCGCCGACGTGCTCATCCCTCTGCAGGATCATTAATATGACGACAACGAAGAAAAACCCGCCGTACGCGCTCTGGCTGGGGCTGGCCGCGGTCGCGGCCTTCCTGGCCTGGGGTTTGTTCCAGGCATTCCAGCCGCAGCGGCTGCCGCTGCAAGGGCAGATGGACGCGCAGGAGGTCAACGTCTCGTCCAAGGTGCCGGGCCGGGTCGGCGCGCTGCACGTGCAACTGGGCCAGACGGTGCGCCGCGGCGACCCGCTGTTCGAGCTGACCAGCGCCGAAGTGCAGGCCAAGATCGCCCAGGCCACCGCCGCCGGCGAGGCCGCCCAGGCCGTGGCGGCGAAGGCCGACGCCGGCGCCCGGCCGGAGGAGGTCGAGGCGGCGCGCCTGAATTGGCAGCGCGCCCGCACCGGCGCCGACATCGCCCAGACCACCTTTGGCCGGGTCGACGCGATGTTCGGCCAGGGCGTGGTGGCGCGCCAGAAACGCGACGAGGCCGAGGCGCAGGCGCGCGCGGCGCAGCAGTTGGCGCAGGCCGCCAAGGCCCAGTACGACATGGCGCTGAAGGGGGCGCGCAGCGAAGACAAGCTGGCGGCGCACGCGCAGGCGCGCCAGGTTGCCGGCGTGCTCAGCGAAGCCGAAATCGCCCTGGCCGAAACCCGCGTCGTCGCGCCGGCGGCCGGCCAGGTCAGCAAGATCCAGATCCAGCCGGGCGAACTGGCGCCGCAGGGCTTCCCGGTCGTCACCCTGGTCAAGCTCGACGACGCCTGGGCCGTGCTGCAAGTGCGCGAGGACGAGATGGCCGCCTTCGCCATGGGCAGCGCCCACAGCGGCGACGTCGCGGCGCTGAAGCGGCAAGTCAGTTTCAAGGTCAGCTCGGTGGCCGTCATGCCGGACTTCGCCACCTGGCGCGCGGCGCGCCCGGGCGGCACCGATTTGCGCACGTTTGAAATCCGCCTGCGGCCGACGACCGCGGTGGACGGCCTGCGGCCGGGCATGTCGGTCGTCTTCCCGCCGCTCTGAATGGGGCCGCGATGAGCGACAAGCGGTCCGCCGGCGCCGGCGCGGTCTTGGCGCGCGAGTGCTTGCGGGTGCGCGCCGACTTCTGGGACCTGGGCATGCTGAGCTGGATCCCGCTGGCGCTGTACCTGCTGATCTGGCTGATCTTCTCGGCCGGCATGGCGCGCGACGTGCCGGTGGCGCTAGTCGACGAAGACCACAGTGCCGCCTCGCGCCAGCTGGGACGCTGGCTCGACGCCTCGCCCGGCGTGGCGGTGGTGGCGCAGGCGGCCGACGGCGCCGAAGCGATGGCCTTGCTGCGCGAGCGCCGCGCCTACGGCTTCGTGCTGATCCCGCGCGGCTTCGAAGGCCAACTGCTGGGCGGGCGCGCGGCCAGCGTGCAATGGTTCTACAACGGCCAGTTTTCCTCCCACGCCGGCGGCCTGACGCGCGACGTGCGCACCGTCGCCAGTACCCTGTCTGCCGGGGTCGAGCTGGGCGCGCGCGCCAAGCGCGGCGCCGGCCCGGTGCAGGCGGCGCAGCAGTTCGAACCGATCCGCAGCCGCATGGTCAGCCTGTTCAACGAAAACACCAGCTACGAATCGTTCCTGGTGCTGGCGCTGATTCCGTCGATGCTGCAAATTTTCGTCGTGGTGGCGGTGGTGACGAGCGTCGGGCGCGAGCTGCGCGACGCCAGCGTGCCGCAGTGGCTGGCCACGGCCGGCGGCAGCTGGCCGCGCGCGGTGCTGGGCAAGCTGGCGCTGCCGCTGCTGGCCTTCGCGCTGCAGGCGCTGCTGTTCCTGCTGTTTTTCGCCGTGCTGCGCGGCTGGGCCGTGGCCGGCAGCGTGGCCGCGCTGGTGGCCGGCTTGCTGCTGCTGGTGCTGGCCTACCTCGGCGTCGGCCTGCTGCTGATCGGCGTCACGCTGTCGCTGCGCAACGCGCTGTCGGCGGCGGCCTTCATTACGGCGCCGGCCTTCGCCTACGCCGGCCAGGGTTTCCCGCTGCTGGCGATGCCGCCGCTGGCGCGCGCCTGGGCGCAGGCGCTGCCGCTGACGCACTACCTGCAACTGCAAAGCCGCCACTGGCTCGGCGGCGCTCCCTGGCGCTACGGCGTGGTCGACATGCTGACGCTGGCCGGCTTCGCGCTCGGCTGCGGCGGGCTCGGCCTGCTGCTGCTGAGCCGGCGCGGCAACAGTGCCGCCGCCTGGGGCAAAACATGAAAGAACACATCAGCGAAGACGGCAACACCGGCGTGCCGGCGCGGCTCTGGCGGGCGTTCGCGCTGACCTGGCGCGCGATGTTGGCCGACAAGGGCGCGCTGACGCTGCTGTTCGTCGGCGGCGTCATCTATTCCTTCTTCTACCCGCTGCCGTACAGCCGCGAGAGCGTCACCCAGGTGCCGGTGGCGATCGTCGACCAGGACCACAGCGCGCTGTCGCGGCAGATCGCGCGCTACGCGGCGGCGCATCCGTCGATCAAGGTGGTGGCGGTGACGCCGGACTTGCGGGTGGCGCAGGACCTGATCTGGCGCAACGACATCGCCGGCACGCTGTTCCTGCCGGCCGGCCTGCAAAACAAGGTGCTGGCCGGGCGCGCGGCCGAGGTTGAACTGGCCGGCAACGGCCTGTACCTGATGCTCAACAAGGCCGCGCTGAACGGCCTGGCCGAGGTGGTCGGCACCGTCTCGGCCGGTATCGAAATCAAGCGCCTGGGCGCGGCCACGCCGTCGGCGCCGCAGGCGGCGCAGCAGCGCCAGCCGGTGACGGTCAACGCGGTGCCGCTATTTAACGTGCGCGAGGGCTACGGCGCCTACATCGTGCCGGGCGTGGCCACGCTGATCGTCCAGCAAACGCTGCTGATGGCGATCTCGATGATGTTCGGCACCTGGGCGCAGCGGCGCGACTGTCCGCTGGCGCGCGACGCCGCCGGCTACTGCGGCATGCTGCTGGCGTACGCCTCGGTGGCGGCGGTTAACTGCGCCTACTTCTTCGGTTTCGTGCTGTGGTGGCAGGACTATCCGCGCGGCGGCAACGGCGTCGGCCTGGCCGTCTTCACCGCCTTGTTCGCGCTGACGGTGGCGGCCTTCGGCATCCTGCTCGGCACGCTGTTTCGCACCCGCGAACGCGGCGCGCAACTGCTCATCGTCACGTCGCTGCCGGTGCTGTTCCTGGCCGGCCTGGCCTGGCCCGAGACGGCCTTGCCGCCGGCCTTGTCGCTGGCGCGCTGGTTGCTGCCGTCGACCGCCGGCATTCAGGGCTTCATTGCCCTGAACCAGCTCGGCGCGTCGCTGGCGCAGGTGCGCCACGAGCTGCTGGCGCTGCTCGGCCTGCTGACCGTCAGCGTGGCCGGTGGCTTGGCGCGCTGGCGCCAACTCAAGGAACTTGGCCCGGTGGACGATGATCTAATACCGGGAGGAGGAAACCATCATGAACGGACAGGCTAAAACGGCGGTCGTTATGCTGAGCTTACTGCTGGCGGCCGGGTGCGGCAATCTGACTGAGCGGGAACGCAACACGGCCGTGGGCGCGGCCGTCGGCGGTGTCGCCGGCTCGGTGCTGACCGGTGGCGAAACCGGGGGCGCGGTTGGCGGCGCCGTGGTGGGCGGCGTGATCGGCAACCAGATTAAGAAGTAAGCGTGTGTTGTGGGTCGGATTAGCGACAGCGTAATCCGACCATGTTGGCCGAAGCGGCACGCGCTGCTCCAGGCCTACTACCCAATGAGCGTCATTAAGTCAGTGCGGCGGCCGCTTCCTGCGCGCCCTGTGGCGCGTTGCCAAAGTGTTTCTCCACGGCGTCGCGTCCGGCCTGGTAGGCGTTGCTCACGCCGTAGGGCGAGAAGTCGGCGCCGCCGGTCAGCGGTGGTTCCGCCGCCTGGATAACCTGGACGTTTTTCAGCGCCCGCAGGCGCATCAGCCACTGGTAGGACGCCCGGCCGCGCAGCGCGCTGCCCTGCGGCAGTTCGCGCTCCAGCTCGGCCAGCATCTGGATAAAACCCTGCAGGCCCTCGGTGCCGCCGTACTGTGCCCAGAAGCGGTTCTGGTATTGCAGCGCGATGGTGCGGGTCTGTACTTCGACCAGGTTGGTCGGCAGCGGCAAGCCCTCGCTGGGGAACAAGTCGACGACGAAAATCGGCAGCGTCTCGATCTCGTCGGGCTCAAGCAGGTTGAGCAGGGCGTCGATCGGCGTGTTGCTGAACAGGCCGCCGTCCCAGAACTGGGTGCCGTTGATCTCGGTGGCGCCGAAACCGGGCGGCAGGCTGCCGCTGGCGATGATGTGGGCGGCGTCGATGCTGGTGCGGTGGGCGATGTGGCCCTCGGCGACGATGCGCTCGGCGCCGTGCGCCAGGTGGTTGGAGAAGGTGGTCGGTCCGCCGGTTTGCAGATTGGTCGACGTCACCGCCAGGCGCATGTGGGTCGGGTCGTTGATTTGTTCGAAGTCGCAATGCTTGTTGAGCGTCGTGTACATCGGCAAGGTGCTACACAGGCTGGTCCAGCTCAGCATGTCGAAGTAGTCGGTGCGTGGCTTGTAGAAATTCGGGTTGCCGAACAGCGACAGGCTGCCCTGCTGCGATGCCGGCAGCCACGGCACCTCCGGCAGGGTGATGGCGGCCCACAACTTGTGCAGGCTGGCGCAAATGTCGCCGCCGGGCGCGCCGGCCACCGCCGCGGCGTTGATGGCGCCGATCGACACGCCCGTCACCGCCGTCGGTTGCCAGCCGCGTTCAACCAGGGCCGCCACCACGCCGTATTCGAAGGCGCCGAGCGCGCCACCACCTTGCAAAACCAATGCCATCTGTTTCATGCGAATTCCTCCCAGGTTGAGTCGATCCGGGCGGGCTGCCCGAACTCGACTGTACGGAAGGGTGGCCGGGGCCGCATTGATCGGCAGCAATGCCGGGTCGCGGCCGGTTTGCGGCGCACAGGTGCGTGCCGCAAACCGGCCAGCAGGCGCGGCGCTTAGCGGTCGATCCAGGCCATCCGTTCCTTGCTGTAGCGTTCCCCGGAAACCTGCAGCAGCGCCTGCTCCAGCGTCGTCGTTTCGGCCGGACTGAGCGTGACCTCGGCGGCCGCCGCGTTCTGTTCCAGATAGCTGCGCCGCTTGGTGCCGGGGATAGGCACGATGTCGTCGCCCTGTTGCAGCACCCACGCCAGCGCCACCTGGCCCGGGGTCAGCTGTCTGGCCGCGGCAATGTCGCCGACCACCTGCGCGGCGCGCATATTGGCGTCGAAGTTGTCGCCCTGCAGGCGCGGGTCGAGGTGGCGGAAGTCGGACGGCGCGTATTGCTCGGCGCGCAGGGCGGTACCGCCGAGGAAGCCCCGGCCGAGCGGGCTGAACGGCACCAGTCCGATACCCAGTTCGCGCAGCACCGGCAGGATCTCCACTTCCAGGTTGCGCTCCCACAGCGAGTACTCGCTTTGCAGCGCCGTGATCGGATGCACGGCGTGCGCCTTGCGGATGTTGGCCACGCCCGCCTCGGACAGGCCGAGGAAGCGCACCTTGCCCTCGCGCACCAGCTCGGCCATCACGCCGACCACGTCCTCGACCGGCACCCGCGGGTCGATCCTGTGCTGGTACAGCAAGTCGATATAGTCGGTGCCGAGGCGGCGCAGCGACCCTTCGACCGCGCGGCGGATGTGCGACAGGTCGCTGGTGACGCCGGTGGTCACGCCGTCCTCGATCTTGAAACCGAACTTGGTCGCCAGCACCACCTCGTGGCGGCGCCCGGCGAAGGCGCGGCCCAGCAACTCCTCGTTGTGGTAGGGGCCGTACTGCTCGGCCGTGTCGAAGAAATTGACGCCCAATTCGAGCGCGCGGCGCAACGTGGCCAGCGACTCGGTGTCGTCGGCCGGGCCGTAGGTGGTGCTCATGCCCATGCAGCCCAAGCCCATGGCCGAGACGCGCAAACCGCTAGCCCCCAATTGACGTTGTTTCATCCGCTGTTTCATGCTTGCCGCTCCTGAGTAAGTGAGAAATGTTGCCACGGGGTTGAGTATGTATCTGCACCAATAAATAAACAATTGCCTTAAAATGCAAAGCATTGTTGATCTGTGTGCAAAGGTGGCGACGGTGGAAATGCTCAGGGAAATGGCGATCTTCGCTCAAGTGGTCGACAGCGGCAGTTTTTCGGCCGCCGCGCGCCAGCTGGCGTTGACCACCTCGGCGGTCAGCCGCCACGTCTCGCGGCTGGAGGCGCACATGGGCGGGCGCCTGTTGCACCGGACCACCCGCTCGCTGGCGCTGACCGAGCTGGGCCGGCAAGTCCACGACGGCTGCGCGCGCATGCTCAGCACCGCGCGCGAGATCCACGCGCTGGCGGGCAGCTACAGCGCGCGTCCGAACGGCGTGATCCGCGTCACCGCGCCGGTGGTGCTGGGGCAGGTCTGGCTGGCGCCGCGGCTGCCGCGCTTCCTGGCGCTGTACCCGGAGGTGGACCTGCGCCTGACGCTGGTGGACCGGCTGGTCGACCTGGTCGGCGAGGGCTACGACCTGGGCATCCGCATCGCGCACCAGCTGGCGCCGGGGCTGGCGGCGCGGCAACTCGGTGACATGCGCTACATCCTGGTGGCCGCGCCCGGCTACCTGGCGGCGCGCGGCGAACCGCGGCAGCCGCAGGCGCTGGCCGGGCACGACTGCATCCACTTCGGCTATCTCTCGCACGGCGATCGCTGGCAGTTGCAGCGCGGCGGCGTGCGCCACAGCGTGGCGGTGACGACCCGGCTAACCATCGACAACAGCGCGGCGATCCTCGGCGCGGTCGAGGCCGGCGCCGGCATCGGCCTGGTGACCGACTTCAGCGCCGGCGCCGCGCTGGCCGCCGGCACGGTGCGCCAGTTGCTGCCGGAGTGGCAACTATGCGCACCCTACGCCGGCGCGGTGCACGCGGTCTACATGCCGGGGCCGCACCTGGCGCTGAAAGTGCGCGTGCTGATCGACTACCTGGTGGCCGAGAAATTCTAGCCGGGAGTAAAGTGAGCGCGCTTTTCACAGGTCGGGCGGGCCGCAACGGCGTAACCGGACTGGCGTCGGCGGCGGCTCGGCGTCGGACGACGCTTTGCGTTAATCCGACCCACGACACGCTGGCGTTTGATGTTGACGCAAGGCATACGCCTCAGGCGGCGGCCAATGCCTGCTCCAGGTCGGCCAGCAAGTCGTCGATGTGCTCGATGCCTACCGACAGGCGCAACATGTCCTCGGAGACGCCGGCCTTGGCCAGCTCCGCCGGATTCAACTGCCGGTGCGTAGTCGAGGCGGGGTGCGTCGCCAGCGACTTGGCGTCGCCGATGTTGACCAGCCGGGTGAACAATTGTAGCGCGTCGAGCACGCGCGCGCCGGCCGCGCGTGGATCGTCGCGCGACGCCGTCTTCAAGCCGAACGACAAAATCCCCGAGGCCCGGCCGCCCATGTACTGGCGCGCCAGCGCGTGGTCGGGGTGGTCCTCCAGCCCGGCGTAGTTGACCCAGGCCACCTTCGGATGGCGCGCCAGATGCTGCGCCAGCGCCTGGGCGTTGCTGCAAATGCGGTCCATGCGCAGGGCCAGCGTTTCGATCCCCTGCAAGATCAAAAACGCGTTCAACGGCGCGATCGCCGCCCCCATATTGCGCAGCGGCACCACGCGGGCGCGGCCGATAAAGGCCGCCGGCCCGAACGCCTCGGTGTAGACCACGCCGTGGTAGGACACGTCCGGTTCGTTCAAGCGCTTGAAGCGCTCCTTATGCTCGGCCCAGGGGAATTTGCCGCTGTCGACGATGGCGCCGCCGACGCTGGTGCCGTGGCCGCCCAGGTATTTGGTCAGCGAATGGACCACGATATCGGCGCCGTGCTCGATCGGCCGGCACAGGTAGGGGCTGGGCACGGTGTTGTCGACGATCAAAGGGATGCCGTGGGCGTGGGCGATCTCGGCCAGCTTGGCGAAGTCGGTGACGTTGCCCAACGGGTTGCCGATCGACTCGCAAAAGATCGCCTTGGTGCGCGCGTCGATCAGCGCGGCGAAGGTGTCGGGCTGGCGCGCGTCGGCGAAGCGCACCTCGATGCCGATTTGCGGCAAGGTATGGGCGAACAGGTTGTAGGTGCCGCCGTACAACTGGCTGGCGGAGATGAAGTTGTCGCCGGCCTCGGCGATGGTCTGGATCGCGTAGGTGATCGCCGCCATGCCCGACGCCACCGCCAGCGCGGCGACCCCGCCTTCCAGCGCGGCGACGCGTTTTTCCAGCACATCCTGGGTCGGGTTCATGATGCGGGTGTAGATATTGCCGGGCACCTTCAAGTCGAACAGGTCGGCGCCGTGCTGGGCGTTGTCGAAGGCGTAGGCGACCGTTTGATAAATCGGCACCGCCGCCGCCCGGGTGGTCGGGTCGGGCGAGTAACCGGCGTGCACGGCGAGCGTTTCGAGCTTCATGATGTCCTTAGGATATAAAAAAAACTATTGTGGCATGAAAAATTTTTCTATTAAGCACCATCTGTTAGAATTTTAAGTGATATCGATATAGCGATTTTCCGTCTGGCGTTTGGGTGCTACGTCGGCTGAAATAGGTATGCTGTATTAAGTCGGCAGTAATAAGCAGTAATAAGCAGTAATAAGCAGTAATAAGCAGTAATATTCAGCAATAAGCAGTAATAAGCAGTAATAAGCAGCAATGTGCGCTGCAAGAGTTGCCGCCGAATGGAAAATAAAATGAATAACCTAAAAAAAATTAAAGTGCGGGAATTGCGTCTGGGAATGTTCCTGAACGGATTCGACGGCGCCTGGCTGCAACACCCTTTTTGGAAAACCAAGTTTTTATTGCTGGAACCGGCCGATCTGCTGGCCGCCCATGGCAGCAGCGTGGCCGAGTGCTGGATAGATATCGAAAAAGGTGAGGATGTGGCGCCGCCGGTCGCCGTGGCGCCAGCGGCCGCCGCGCCGCGCGTGGTCTTGCCGGAAGCGCCGGCGCTGCCGCCGGTGAGCGCCAGCTTCGGCGAGGAAATGCAACGCGCCGCGAAACTGTGCCGCAAAGCCCGCGACGCCACCGCGTCGATGTTCAACGAGGCGCGCCTGGGCAACGCCATCGACCCGGAGCAATGCGTGCCGCTGGTGACGGAAATCGCCGAATCGATGTTGCGCAACCCCGGCGCATTGATCAGCCTGGCGCGCTTGAAAACCAGCGACGACTACACCTATATGCACTCGGTGGCGGTGTGCGCGCTGATGGTGTCGCTGGGGCGCGCGCTCGGCATGGACGAAGAGCAATGCCGCGACGCCGGCCTGGCCGGACTGCTGCACGACATCGGCAAGGCCACCATTTCAAACGACATTCTCAACAAGCCGGGTAAGCTAACCAGCCAGGAATTCGACTCCGTCAAGCGGCACCCGGTGCGCGGCTACGAGCTGCTGGTGCGCGGCGATGCCGCCAACGCGGCGGCGCTCGACGTCTGTCTGCACCACCATGAAAAATACGATGGCAGCGGTTATCCGGACAAGCTGGCCGGCGAGGACATTTCGCTGATGGCGCGCATGGGGGCGGTGTGCGACGTGTACGACGCGATCACCTCGAACCGGCCGTACAAGTCGGGTTGGGACCCGGCTGAATCGGTGGCCCAGATGATTTCATGGAAGGGCCATTTCGACCAGAAGATATTGTCGGCGTTTATCAAAACCCTCGGCATCTACCCAACCGGCGCCCTGGTCAGAATGGACAGCGGGCGTCTGGCCGTGGTGCTTGAACAGAACCCGGCCCAGCTTACCAAGCCGGTCGTCAAGGTCTTCTTTTCGACCAAGTCGGACACCTACATCCCGGTCGAGCGCATCGACCTGTCGCAAAAACACGCCAGCGACCGCATCGCCGGACGCGAACCGAGGGAAAAATGGCAGTTCATACGGGTCGACGAGCTGTGGGCCGGAGAATTCGCGCTCGGCGCGATGTGATGTGCGGTCGCTCTATCCCTGGGCGCGCGGCCGTCTAAACCGGCAGCGTAAGGCCGGGAGTTCTGCCATCCAGCATGCCGAGTATATACCGCCAGTACCAAGCAAGTTGCTATTATCTTAATTTTGTGTAATGCTGGCGCCAACCCCCGGCCGCCACGCAGGCATTGTTCTGCCTATTCATCCACTATATTCATCGCATACATTTTTATCTGTGCATATTTTGGATCTGATCCCGTTGTGGTGATAGGGGACATGTTCGCATTGCAATGCGGCCTATTATACGACCACCTCCTGCTGTTTACGCTTGCAATGCCGTAAAAATTTCTTTGCCCCTAAAGAGGGAGTAATGTCAATTGTGACTATTCAGCCTGAGCGTACAGCGTAGAAAGTTGTTGTAAACGAATCGTGGATAACGCATCATGCGTGCATGCCACCAAAACCGCCCC
>NZ_JBJXIB010000043.1:0-40978 GCF_046115965.1 Janthinobacterium sp. CG_23.3
AGGGGACGGCTCTTTCCACCCTACCCCCCCAAAAGGCCCACCCCCCTCCCCCCCTCGTCTTACCCCCCTCCCCCCCACCACCCTCTCCCCGCCCCCGGCGCCGGCGCGGGTACGCCGGCGCCCTTCAGCGCCAGGTCGCCGACGCCGATGACGCCGTCGTCGGCGTAGGCCAGCGCGCGCTCGAGGATGTTCTCCAGCTCGCGCACGTTGCCCGGGAAGGAATAGGCGCGCAGCGCCGCCAGCACCGCCGGCGCCAGCGCCGCCGGCTGGCCGGGGCCGGCCAGGCGCGCCAGGATCGCCTCGGTCAGCACCTCCAGGTCGTCGAGCCGCTCGCGCAGCGGCGGCAGGCACAGTTCGATCACGTTAAGGCGGTAGAACAGGTCTTGCCGGAAGCGCCCCGCCGCCACGCACGCGGACAGGTCCTGGTGGGTCGCGCTGATGATGCGCACGTCGACCGCCTCCTCGGCGGTGGCGCCGATCTTGCGCACGCGCCGTTCCTGGATCGCCCGCAGCAGTTTCACCTGCATCGCCAGCGGCAGGTCGGCCACCTCGTCGAGCATCAGCGTGCCGCCGTGGGCGGCCTGGAAAAAGCCGTCGCGCTCGTCGACGGCGCCGGTGAAGGCGCCCTTGCGGTAGCCGAAGAACTCGGCCTCCATCAGCGCCTCCGGGATGGCGCCGCAGTTGACGGCGATGAAGGCTTGCTCGGCGCGCGCGCTTTGCGCGTGGATCTCGCGCGCCGCCAACTCCTTGCCGCTGCCGGACTCGCCGCTGATGGCGATCGGCGCCATCGAGCGCGCCAGCCGGGCGATCTGCGCGCGCAGCGCCTGCACCTGGGCCGATTCGCCCTTCAGGCGCGAGGCCGGCGCCGCCGCGCTGGCGGCCTGGCGCCGCGCCGGCGCGCTCAAGCCCAGCGCCGACTGCACCAGCAGGCGCAGCTGGTCCAGCGCCACCGGCTTGCAGACGTAGTCGAAGGCGCCGGCCTTGAGCGCGACGACGGCGTTGTCGGTACTGCCGAAGGCCGTCACCACGGCGATCGGCGTGTTCTTATACGCGCCGGCCACTTCGCGCACCAGCTCCAGGCCGAGGCCGTCGGGCAGGCGCATGTCGGTCAGCACCAGCGCGTACTCGCTGCGCGCCAGGAAGGCGCGCGCCTGCCCCAGCGAATCGGCGCTGTCGACGTCGAGTCCCATCTTGACGAGCGTGATTTCCAGCAGCTCGCGCAAATCGGCTTCGTCGTCGACCACCAGGATACGGGGAGAACTCATGGTGCGGCCTTTTCTGCAAGGTTCATAGGGGCGCCGCGAAGGTGATCACGAAGCGGCCGCTGGCGCGCCGGCCGCCGCTGGCGAAATGGTACTCGTAATCGAGCAGCGCGCCGTTATTCAAACACAGTTCGCGCGCCAGATACAAGCCCAGGCCGGTGCCCTTGCTGGAGGTGGTGTAAAACGGCTCGAACAGGTGCGCCCGCACCTCCGGCGAAATGCCCGGGCCGTCGTCCTGCACGTGCAGTTCCAGGCGCCGGGCCTTGTCGCGCACGACGAACAGTTCGATGCTGCCCGGGCCGCCGCTGGCGTAGCGTACCGCGTTGTTGAGCAGGTTGAGCAGGATTTCGCGCAGGTGCAGCGGGTCGAAGCGCACCTCGGCGGCGCCGCAGCCGTCCAGCCGCACCACCGCGTCGGCCAGCGCGTGGGTTTGCTGGAACTCGGCCATGAGTTCGGCCAGCAGGGGCGCCAGCGCCAGCGCCTCCTCCTGCACCTGGACCTTACGCGACAGTTGCAGGATGTCCTCGACCATGCGGTTGACCCGCGCCACGTTGTCGCCGACGATGCGCAGCAGGCGCAGGTGGACCGGCTCGACCAGGTCGTCGCTGAGCAGCGCAGTGGCGTGGCCAATCGCCGACAGCGGGTTGCGCACCTCGTGCGCGATGCTGGCGGTAAGGCGGCCCATCGACGCCAGCTTCAGTTGCTGCGCCTGGTTTTCGATGGCCGTCACGTCCTGCAGGAAGATGACGCTGCGCTCGGCCGCCAGGCCGGCCGTGTCGACGGTGGCGAAGCGCGCCTTCAAGTGGGTGGCCAGCTCGCGCCGCCCGCTCCAGGCCGCCGTCACGCCCTGCAGCGCGGCGTCGGTATAAGGTTTGACGGTGAGGTACACGGTGCTGCGCCCGGCGTCGGCCAGCCAGTCGTCGTAGGCCACGGCGATCGGCCCCAGGCTGGCGCTGTCGGCCAGGCGGAAATTCAGCTCCAGCCCGGCCAGGCCCAGCATCTGCAGGGCCGCCGGGTTGCCGGTGAAGACTTGGCCGTCGCGCCCGACCACCAGTACGCCGTCGCCCATGTCGGCGATGACCAGGCGGTTGATCGCCAGCTGGATCGCCAGCGCGTTGCCGCGCTGGGCCGCCAGCGCCTCTTGGCCGATCAGCTTGGCGGCCAGGCGGCTCACCAGCAGTACCACGGCGAAGAAGGAGGCGCCGTACAGGCCGGCCTGCAGCACGCCGCGCTCGCCCTCCAGCGCCAGGACTTGGTAAATGCTTTCGGACAGCATGAACAGCGTCACCAGCGCCGCGCTGAACAGCGCCAGCAGCAACGGCGCCAGGATCGCCGCGCCGGCCAGCGGGAACAGGTAAAGGATGGCCAGGCCGCTGCGCACGCCGCCGGCGTCCATGTAGATCAGCGAAATGACGCCGACGTCGACGGCCAGTTGCACCAGCAGTTGCAGCAGGAAGCGCTGGCGCCGGTAGAGCGTCAGCAGCGCGAAGGCGGCCGCCAGCAGCAGGTAGGCGGCGCACAGCTCGCCATAGGCCAACTGGCCGCCGCCGTGCCAGCCGATGCCGCCGACGAGCAGGTACACCAGCAGCACGCTGGCGATCATCATCCGCGTCAGGCTCAGCGTCTGCAGCGAGCGCCAGAAGGTGTCGCCCGACTCCGCCGTCCACCCGCGCAGGCGCGTCGTCACGGCCCGGCCCTAGGGAAAGGTGGCGTGCGCCTGACTGCAGAAATCGCGCCCCTTGGCCTGCACCGTCTCCGACGACGGGTAATACACGCCGCACTGGGCGCAGCACAGCATCGCCTCGGGGTCGGCCAGCGCCTCGGCGCGCGCCGGCGCCGCCGGCGGCCGCGCCCGCTCGCCCTGCTGGCGCATGCCGCGCAACTTGCTGCGCACCGCCATCAGCACCAGAAAGGCCAGCGCCAGCCAAAATAGAATACGTGTCATGCCAATCCCCGATGCAAAACCACTTCCAGTACAAAACGACTGCCGACGTAGGCCAGCGCCAGCGTGGCGAAACCGGCCAGGGTGAAGCTCAGCGCGGTCTTGCCGCGCCAGCCGCGGAAGCGGCGCCCGGCCAGCAGCGCGGCGAACAGCAGCCACGACAACAGGGTGAACACCGATTTATGGTCCCAGTTCAGCGCCTTGCCGAACAACTGCTCCGAGAATACGATGCCCGACAGCACGGTCAAACTGAGCAGGCCGAAACCGAAACCTATCATGCGGAACAACAATTTTTCCATCGTCAGCAGGGCCGGCAACTGGTCCAGCGCGGCGCCGAGAAAGCCCATGCGCTCGCCGCGGGTGTGCAGGCGCGACTCTTGCAGCGCCATCAGCACGGCGTGGAAGGCGGCGATGGTCAAGGTGCTGTAGGCCAGGATGGCGACGGCGATATGCCAGCCGAACATCGACGACTTGCCCTCCAACAGCACCTGGCTGCCCGGGAAGGCCCAGGCCAGCAGCAGCACGGCGGCGGCGCTCGGCATGACCAGGCGGCGCAGGCCGTCGAGGGCGAAGTTGCGGTTCTCCAGCCAGTAGGCGCCCACCGAGACCCACAGCGCCGACGACAGCATCGCCGAGAAGCCGATGCGCACGCTGCCCGGCGCGATCAAATCGACACCCAGCGTGACGCCGTGCAGCAGCCAGGCCACGCCGGTGGCGGCGGTAATCCAGGCACCCTGGCGGGACGGGAGGACGGCGCACACGGCGTAGGACAAGGCGGCGGCGATAAAAAAGAATGTCTGCATAAGTTTAAGTTTACACCATAGGCCGCCCGCGGGGTTCGGGGCGGGCGGGAACGCGCCGGTTCAGGGCGCCGCCGACCTCAATCGACGGTGGCCAGGCGCAGTTCGTCGTTGTGGTGGCGCTGCTGCTCCTCCATCACCAGGTGGCCCAGTTCGCGCTTGAGGGCGTTGAACTCGGCCGAGGCCGGGTCGCGCAGGCGCGGCAGCTCGACCAGCAGGTCGCGCTTGACCGTGCCCGGCCGGTAGGTCATGACGACGATGCGGTCGGCCAGGTAGAGCGCCTCCTCGATGCTGTGAGTGACGAAGAGGATGGTTTTTTTCAGCTCGGCCCAGATGCGCAGCAGCTCGTCCTGCAGGTTGCGCCGGGTCAGCGCGTCCAGCGCGCCGAAGGGTTCGTCCATCAGCATGATCGGCGAGTCCAGCGCCAGCACGCGGGCGATGGCGACGCGCTGGCGCATGCCGCCCGACAGGTCCTTCGGGAAGCGCGCGCCGAAGTCGCCCAGCGAGAGCATCTGCAGCAGCTTGGCCACGGTGGCGGCGATCTCGGCCTTGGGCGCGCCCTGGATCTCCAGGCCGAAGGCGATGTTCTCGGCCACCGTCATCCAGGGGAACAGCGCGTACTCCTGGAACACGATGCCGCGCTCCGGCCCCGGCCCGGTGACCACGCGGCCGTCGGCGCTGATGCCGCCGGCGCTGGGCGGCGCGAAGCCGGCCACCGCGTTGAGCAGCGTCGACTTGCCGCAGCCGGAAGGCCCCAGCAGGCAGACGAACTGGCCGCGCGGGATTTCCAGGTTGATGTCCTTCAGGGCCACCAGCTCGCGTTCGTCGGTGCGGAACACCTTGCTGACCTGGCTGATGACGATGTGCGCTGCGCTCATATCAGTTCTCCATGCCGCGGTGCCAGCGCAGCAGATGATTGTTCAGTTTGTTCATGGCGACGTCGATGGCCAGGCCGAGCAGGCCGATGCTGATCATGCCGGCCATGATCTTGTCGGACCAAAAATATTCGCGCGCCTCCAGGATGCGGAAGCCCAGGCCGTTGTTCACGGCGATCATCTCGGAGACGATGACGACGATAAAGGCGGTGCCGATGCCGATGCGCACGCCCGAGAGGATGTAGGGCACCGCCGCCGGCAGGATCACCCGCACGAACAGCGTGGTGCCGGAGGCGCCCAGGTTGCGCGCCGCGCGCAGGTAGATGCCGTCGACCTGGCGCACCCCGGCGACGGTGTTCATCAGCACCGGAAAGAAGGCGCCCAGGGCGATCAGGAACACCGCCGGCGGGTTGCCCAGGCCGAACCAGAGGATAGACAGCGGGATGTAGGCGATCGGCGGAATCGGCCGCAGCACCTGCACCAGCGGATTGAGCCAGGCGTAGACGCGCGGCTTGGCGCCCATCGCCAGCCCGAGCGGCAGGGCCAGGCCGGCGCCGATGACGAAGCCGGCGGCGACCCGGTACAGGCTGCCGAGCGAATCGACGATCAGCTCGCCCGAGACGGCCCAGCCCAACCAGGCGCCGGCGCCGGTGTAGGCGTAGTCGGCGAATGGCGCCACCGGCAGCAGGTAGGCGATCCAGCGCTGCAGCACCGCCAGCGGCGACGGCAGCACCTGCGGGTTGACCCAGCCCAGCATCGCCACCACCTGCCACAGCCCAATTACCGCCGCCGGCACGACCATGCCGATGCCGATTTCGCGCCACTGCCGCGCGCCCACGCCCCTTGTAGCCATGCCGCCTCCGTCGCCGTGTGGTTTATTTGACGTTCAGGCTTTTCTTGGCCTGAACCAGCAGGTCGGTCTTGACCCAGTCCTTCGCCAGCGGCGGCTTGCTCATCTTGCCGACGCCGGTCTTGTGCATGACGTCGGTGGTGGTCTGGATGTGCTCGGGCGTGATGTCGTAGGTGTACGGCGAGTTGCTGATGGCGTCGTCGAAGTCGTCCTTGCTGATCTGGCCCTTGAAAATCACCTCGCGCACGTATTTCTCGGCCACGGCCGGGGTGTCGATGAAGGCCTTGGTGGCCTCGACGAAGCAGCGCATGAACTTCTCGGCGGCCGGCCGGCGCTCCCTGTAGAACTTCTCGGTCATCACCAAGGTGCGCACCGGCTCGCCGATCGGCGTGTCGTAGGGCTTCAGCATCTCCTTGCCGAAGCCCTTGTTGAGCGCCTGCGACGATTGCGGCTCGGACTGCATCATGGCGTCGATGTTCTTGCCCATCAGCGCCTGGTTCAGGTCGGCATAGGCGAGAAACACCAGTTGCACGTCCTTGCCCGGCTGGTCCGACACCGTCAGGCCGTGCTGGGCCAGCTCGGCCAGCAGCAGCACTTCCTGGATGCCGCCGCGGGTGACGCCGACCTTCTTGCCCTTCAAGTCCTTCACCGACTGCATTTTCAGGTCGCTGCGCCCGACCAGGCGCGCGCCGCCCTTGGCGAAACCGGCCACGACGAAGATCGCGGCGCCGCCGGCGCGCCCGGAGATGGCCGCCTCGGACGCGGTGGCGCCAACGTCGAGTTCACCGGCGATGATCGCCTGCATCACGTCGAGTCCCTTGGCGAAAATGTGCTCCTCGACCTTGATGCCGCACTTCGGCGCGATTTCCTTGATATACGAGATGGCGCCGAAGTGGGCGAACTTCAGGTTGCCCAGGCGTACCACTTCCTGGGCCTGCGCGGCGCCGGCCGCCAGCAACCCGCCCGTAATGCCCACGACGGCGGCGGCGATCGCGCCGGCCCGCTTCCAATGCTTGCTCATCCACTTCTCCTGAATAGGGTGTTGTTGCGGCCCGCGATAAACGGCAATTGCCAGCAGATGATACCAAGCGTTGGCGCGTCAGAAACATTTTTTTATTGCGCAACCGCATGAAACGGTGAGGTCGGGGCCGGATGCCGTGCAATTCGGCCGACTCGGCGTTATGCAAATGGAAAGCCGCGGCGCAAGCCGGCGCCGCCGCTTTCCAACACCGCTCATTTTTCCAGGTATTTGCCGTAAATCGCCTTGTAGCGACCGCTCTTGCGCAATTGCTCGAGGCCGGCGTTGTAGTCGTCGCGCACGGCCGCGTCGCGGAACACCGGACGGTAATCGCGCGGATCGGGCGGCGGCAGCGCATGCTCCTCGACCGCCGGCAGCACGAAATGCGGATCGGCGCGCCGTTGCAGGGCGCTGAAATACTGGAAAATGGTGCGGTCGCTGAGCACCACGTCGTAGCGCCCCAGCGACAGCAACAGCGGCTGCACCGCCTGGTTGTTGCGCTCGACGTACTCGGGGGTGCGGCTGAGCGGCAGCAGCCATTCGGGGTAGCGCTTGGCGGCGCCGACGAAGGCCATGATGCTCAGCCCCTTCAGGTCGGCAGGCTTGCGCAGGCGCAACTGGCGCCGCTTCAGCGTATACAAGACGTTGTCGTACAGCACCGGCGCCTCGCCGTAGTGGCCGCCGTGCGCCGCCATGTCCTCGCCGACGTCCATCATGATCGCGTCGACCTTGCCTTCGATAAAACTGAACGGAATGCGGCCCATCGGCCCGTACTGGGGGCGCAGCTCGTGGCCGCGCAAGGCCAGCGCCTCGCGCACGACGTCGAGTTCGATGCCCGAATGACTCTCGGCCATGATATACGGCGGCAGGTTGTCGCCGAACGCCATGCTCACGGGGGCGCCGTGGACGGCGCCGGCCAAGGCCAGCATCAAGGAAAAAATCAACGGTTTCATGCGTGTCCTGGGCCTCGTGTAGGGGACGCGCCGGCGGGGGCCGGCCCGGCCATGGTAGCAGGAGTCGGAGCGGCGCGCCGGCGCGGGCGCCAAAAATGCCGGCCGCCGCCCTGGCGGGGGCGCGCGGGCCGGCGGCCGCGGCCGCCCCCGATGGGGTAAAATGGCGCCCAACGTCCGGCCCCGTGCCGCCCTTCCCAGCTCCACATTGCAGGTTCATCATGCTAGATAATCTTACCCAGCGGCTCGCCAAGGTCGTCAAGACCATGCGCGGCGAGGCGCGCCTGACCGAAGCCAACACCGCCGAGATGCTGCGCGAAGTGCGCCTGGCGCTGCTCGAGGCCGACGTCGCCCTGCCCGCCGTGCGCGAATTCATCGCCAAGGTCAAGGAAAAATCGATGGGCGAGGACGTCGTCGGTTCGCTCACGCCGGGCCAGGCCCTGGTCGGCGTGGTGCAGCGCGAGCTGGCCGCCATCATGGGCGCCGACCTCGGCCCCGACGCCTCGCAGCTGAGCTTTGCCTGCCAGCCGCCGGCGATCATCCTGATGGCCGGTTTGCAGGGCGTGGGTAAAACCACCACCGTCGGCAAACTGGCGAAGTACCTGCGCGAAGAGAAAAAGAAAAAGGTCCTGACCGTCTCGGCCGACGTCTACCGCCCGGCCGCGATCGCCCAGCTGCAATCGGTGACCGCGCAAGTGGGCGCCGACTTCTTCCCGTCGTCGAGCGACGACAAGCCGGTCGACATCGCGCTGGCCGCGCTGGACTGGGCCAAGAAGCACTACCACGACGTGCTGATCATCGACACCGCCGGCCGCCTCGGTATCGACGAGGAGATGATGCGCGAGATCGCCGCCGTGCACGCCGCCGTCAAGCCGATCGAGACCCTGTTCGTGGTCGACGCCATGCTGGGCCAGGACGCCATCAACACCGCCAAGGCCTTTAACGACGCGCTGCCGCTGACCGGCATCGTGCTCACCAAGTTGGACGGCGACGCCCGCGGCGGCGCCGCGCTGTCGGTGCGCCACATCACCGGCAAGCCGATCAAGTTCGCCGGCGTGTCCGAGAAGCTCGACGGCCTGGAGGCGTTCGACGCCACCCGCATGGCCAACCGCATCCTCGGCATGGGCGACATCCTGGCGCTGGTGGAAGAGGCGCGCAAGGGCGTCGACGTCAAGGCGGCGGCCGACCTGGCGCAGAAAATCAAGGTCGGCGGCAAGTTCGACATGAACGACTTCAAGTCGCAACTGGGGCAGATGAAGAAAATGGGCGGCATGGCCAGCCTGGTCGACAAGCTGCCGGCGCAGTTCCAGCAAGCCGCCGGCGGCAAGAACATGGACCAGGCCGACAAGCAGGTGCGGCGCATGGTCGGCATCATCGATTCGATGACGCCGCAGGAGCGCGCCAAGCCGGAACTGATCAAGGCCACCCGCAAACGCCGCATCGCCGCCGGCGCCGGCGTCCAGGTGCAGGAAGTGAACCGCATGCTGACCCAGTTCGAGCAGATGCAGTCGATGATGAAGAAGCTGTCCGGCGGCGGCATGATGAAAATGATGCGCAGCATGAAGGGCATGATGCCGGGCATGCGCTAAGGCCCGCTTCGACGGGGGGGCGGCGCCGGCCGCGGCGCGCCCGCCGCGGCGTCGGCCAGCCCCGGGAATGCCGGTGTTTACGGGCAAAACGCCGGTGCCGCGCCCCGAAGCGGTGCGGCGCCGCGCCGGGGAGGCTATTTAGGCATGTTTTCCGGGGGAAAACGTGAAAAACACTTGCGTACTCGGTAAAACCCCACCAATATTAGCCGTGCGATCAATTGCGCAATTTCCCATGTGTTCGTTAAGGAGGCTCGAAGATGGCAACAGCCAAAAAAACCCCAGTAGCAGCGCCAGCTAAAGAAGCTGCGGCAGCCAAACCTGCAGCAGTTAAAAAAGCAGCACCAGCAAAAGCGGCAGCAAAGCCAGCAGTGAAAAAAGCGGCGGCACCGGCAGTTCCACGCAAGCCGAACGCAGCGTTCATGAAAGCGATGACACCGTCCACAGTCTTGGCCGCCGTCGTTGGCGCGGACCCATTGCCGCGTACCGAAGTGACCAAAAAAGTGTGGGACTACATCAAAAAGCTCGACCTGCAAGATCCGGCGAACCGCCGCATGATCAATGCCGACGACAAGCTCAAAGCTGTGTTCGGCGGCAAAGCCCAAGTGTCCATGTTTGAAATGACCAAGCTCATCTCCGATCATTTGAAATAATAGAACGCGGTCGGCTCCGGTGGCCGATCGGAGTGCCCCTGTCGCCAGCGCGATCGGGGCATTTTTTTTGCCCGGCCAACACCCCGCTTGCCGACTTAGGACCCACGGCGAAGAGCGCCGCTGGTTTTCTTGGCGGCGCCGCCATTACATCGCCGTCAGCTCCCAGCGCTTCCACGCCGTCAGCACGGCGTTCGGGTATTCCGGCCGGCCGCGGCTGCCGTTATAGCGCCCCAGCGCCAGGTACAGGTTGCCGCCCTCCATGTCGACGTACATGCGCAGGATGGCGCAGCCGTAGCGCAGATTGGTTTGCATGTGGAACAGCTTGCGCCGGTCGCTGTCGCCGATCACGCCGGTCCAGAACGGCATCACCTGCATATAGCCGCGCGCCCCCGCCATCGACACCGCGTACTTGCGGTAGGCCGATTCAACCTGGATCAGGCCCAGCACCAGGGCCGGGTCGAGGCCGGCGCGGCGCGCCTCGTACCAGGCCGCCTCCAGGAACTCGGTGCGCACCTGCGCGTCCGGCAGCTTGCGCGCCAGCCGCTGCGACATCTGCGCCAGCCAGTTTTCGTAATGCAGGCGGTCCTTGTCGGCGCTGAACGTCTGCCGCGGCGGGCGGTCGTCCTTGATCGCGTGCGACAGCGCCAGCCGGACCGAGTCGGCCAGCGCCTCCTCCTTCTGGTTGCCGGCGCGCGCGCCGCCGCCGCCCATCAGGCCGGCGGCCAGCAGCAGCGCGCCGCTCCAGCGCCACGGCGCGCCGCGCCCGCTAAGCGAGAGCGCTCTCACTTCCGCATCTGGCCCTGGACGAAGCCGACGATGTCGGCCAGCGCCACGGCGGTGGCCTCGGTATCGCGGCGGCCCTGGTATTCCAGGTTGCCTTCCTTGAGGCCGCGCTCGCCGATGACGACGCGGTGCGGCACGCCGATCAACTCCCAGTCGGCGAACATCGCGCCCGGGCGCAGGCCGCGGTCGTCGACGATGACGTCGACGCCCACCGCTTGCAGGGCCGCGTACAGCTGGTCGGTTTCGGCCTTGACCAGTTCGCTGCGGTCGTAGTTCATCGGGCACAGCACCAGCTCGAACGGCGCGATCGCGGTCGGCCAGATGATGCCCTTGTCGTCGAAGTTCTGCTCGATCGCCGCGCCCAGGATGCGCGTCACGCCGATGCCGTAGCACCCCATCTGCAGCGGCGCCGGCTTGCCGTTTTCGTCGAGGAAGGTGGCCTTCATGCTCTGCGAATACGAGGTGCCGAGCTGGAACACGTGGCCCACTTCGATGCCGCGCTCGATCGCCAGCACGCCCTGGCCGTCCGGCGAGGCGTCGCCTTCGACGACGTTGCGCAAGTCGGCGACAATGGCCGGCTCGGCCATGTCGCGGCCCCAGTTGGCGCCGGTGTAGTGGAAGTCGGCGTCGTTGGCGCCGCAGCAGAAGTCGCTCATGTTGGCGACGGTGCGGTCGGCAACCACGGTGACCGGCGCCTTGGTGCCGATCGGCCCCAGGTAGCCCGGCACGGTGCCGTACACTTCCAGCAGCTCGGCCTCGGTGGAGAAGCGGTGGCCGGCCAGGCCGGCGATCTTGCCGACCTTGACTTCGTTGAGTTCATGGTCGCCGCGCAGCAGCAGCATCCAGTATTGTTTCGCGACCTTGCCGTCCTTCTCGCCGTCGACCGTCAGCGCGATGGTTTTCAGCGTCTGCTCCAGCTTCAGGCCGAGCAGGGCCGCCACGGTTTCGCACTTGACCGTGCCCGGCGTCGAGGTCTTGACCAGCTGCTGCGCCGGCGCGGCGCGCGCGGCGGCCAGCGGCAGCGCCTCGGCCGCCTCCATGTTGGCGGCGTAGTCGGAGCTCGGGCAGTAGACGATGGCGTCTTCGCCGGTGCTGGCGATGACGTGGAACTCATGCGAGCCGGAGCCGCCGATGGCGCCGTTGTCGGCCGCCACCGCGCGGAACTTCAGGCCGAAGCGGGTGAAGATCTTGACGTAGGCGTCGAACATCACCTTGTACGACGCTTGCAGGCCGGCGACGTCGCGGTCGAACGAGTAGGCGTCCTTCATGGTGAATTCGCGCCCGCGCATCAGGCCGAAACGCGGCCGGCGCTCGTCGCGGAACTTGGTCTGGATATGGTAAAAATTCAGCGGCAGCTGGCGGTAGGACTTGATCTCGGAGCGCACCACGTCGGTGATAACCTCTTCCGACGTCGGCTGGATCGCGTAGTCGCGGCCGTGGCGGTCTTTCACGCGCAGCAATTCGGCGCCCATCTTGTCCCAGCGCCCGGTCTCCTGCCACAGCTCGGCCGGCTGGACCAAAGGCATCAGCAGCTCGATGCCGGCGGCCTCGTTCATCTCCTCGCGAATGATGGCTTCGACCTTGCGGATGACGCGCAGGCCCATCGGCATGTAGGTGTAAATGCCCGAACCGATGCGCTTGATCATGCCGGCGCGCATCATCAATTGGTGGCTGACGATTTCGGCGTCAGATGGGGCTTCTTTGAGCGTTGAGATAAAAAAACGGGAGGCGCGCATAACGGTGAATTCTTTTTAAAAAGAGAGGGTTATAATCAACCTAATTTTAAAGGATTAGCTGGCTGATGCGTCCATACTTTATACAAATGCGTGCAATTGGTGCCACTCCGACCGTTTTCGTACCCCGAAAACGCTGCCGGCGTGCGGAGTTGTGGGCAAAAATGTAAAAAAGACGCTCGGCCGCAGAAAGTTTGAGGTGCACTATGCTCGATCGTGAAGGGTTCCGGCCCAACGTCGGCATCATCCTGCTAAACGCCCAAAATGAGGTGTGGTGGGGAAAACGGGTGCGCGAGCACTCGTGGCAGTTTCCGCAAGGCGGCATCAAGTACGGGGAAACCCCCGAACAGGCCATGTTTCGTGAACTGGAAGAGGAGATAGGACTAAGGCAAGAACACGTCAAGATTGTCGGCCGCACGCGCGACTGGTTGCGCTACGAAGTGCCGGACCATTTCATCAAACGCGAAATCCGCGGCCACTACCGGGGGCAAAAGCAGATTTGGTTCCTGCTGCGTATGTGCGCCCGCGACAACGACGTCAACCTGCGCCTGACCGACCACCCGGAGTTCGACGCCTGGCGTTGGCACGAGTACTGGGTGCCGCTGGACGTCGTCATCGAGTTCAAGCGCGACGTCTACCAGAGGGCGCTGCAAGAACTGTCGCGCTTCCTGACGTGGCCGGTGCACGGCAACCCGCCGCCGCACCGGCACACCTCGCGCTACCTGCGCCAGCCGCACGCGCCGCGCACGCACGAGGCGCAGCACTGCGAAGCGCAGCACTGCGAGGCGGCGGCGGCGGCGGTGGCGGTGGCCGAGCCGGCCGCCGAGCCCACCCCGGAACCGGCGCTGCTGGCGCCGGAGCACAAGGAGTAGGCGCCGGCCGGCGGCAAAACAAAACGGGCATCCAAGGATGCCCGTTTTTTACATTTATTCCTGTACAGAGTACACATAATCGACACGGGGGTACAATGTCGGCTGCTCCAATTAGCCCAATGACCCAACGATGTTTACTCCCTCCTCCGACGATGTGCGCCGTTTCTTCTGCGACATCTACCGCAAGCACCACGCCAAGGAAATTCTCAGTCCGCTCGAAGCAATCGCGCTCGACTGGATCGTCCAGCACCCCGAATACGAAAGCGATCTGGGCGACGTCGACGCGGCGTTGGCGCGCGACTACTCGGTCGACGGCGGCCAAGCCAACCCCTTCCTGCACTTGTCGATGCACCTGACCATCGCCGAGCAAATCGCGGTGGACCGCCCGAGCGGCGTCCGCGCGGCCAGCCAAAGCCTGACGCAGCGGCTCGACTCCGAACACGCGGCGCACCACCAGATGATGGAATGCCTGGGCCAGATGATCTGGAACTCGCAGCGCGCCGGCCTGCCGCCGGACGGCGCCGCCTACCTCGAATGCGTGCGCCGGCGCTAAGTCCAGTTTGGCGCGGAAAACGCACGCTAAGCGCAAAGTCCGCGCCGCCCAGTTGCCGGCGGCCCAGTTAGAACCAGCGGCGCCAATCTGCGGGGAATACGACACGCTCGGGAATACGCCCCGTATGCGGACCGGTTCATCCCCACGAGCGCGGGGAACACCGCCGACGACGCTGGGCCGGGGGCAACAAAGTCGGCTCATCCCGGCGAGCGCGGGGAACACAGCTTATGCGCGCCGTTCGCCCCAAAACCAAACGGCGGGGAACACGTTGGTGTGGTGACGATGTACAAGCTGACCGGCGGTTCATCCCCGCGAGCGCGGGGAACACGTTTGGAAAATCGTTCGGACACGGTTGCCTTGCGGTTCATCCCCGCGAGCGCGGGGAACACGATATTGTGGATATAGCAGCACCCGCACGCGCCGGTTCATCCCCGCGAGCGCGGGGAACACCAGGCGTAGCAGGCGCGGCGAGCGTCCCATTCCGGTTCATCCCCGCGAGCGCGGGGAACACGATATCGTTGATGGCCCCGCTCATGTGCGCCACGGTTCATCCCCGCGAGCGCGGGGAACACCCGTCCTTGGCCAGATAGACTACGCCTTCGCGCGGTTCATCCCCGCGAGCGCGGGGAACACTTTCCCGAACATGAATTCCATCTTGCCGCCCTCGGTTCATCCCCGCGAGCGCGGGGAACACCCCGGTCGAGCCAGTTGCAGCGACGATCAAATAGGTTCATCCCCGCGAGCGCGGGGAACACTGCCGCGAGTGCCGGCGCGGTCATGGACACAGCGGTTCATCCCCGCGAGCGCGGGGAACACGAGCTGCTTCCCGTGTCGCCGCAAGCCTTACACGGTTCATCCCCGCGAGCGCGGGGAACACAAGAACTGGACGCAGAATGGGCGCACGGAACACGGTTCATCCCCGCGAGCGCGGGGAACACCAACGTTTCGTCACCCAACTGGATAAGCTGGTCGGTTCATCCCCGCGAGCGCGGGGAACACTACATGGATAGCTAATCCGGCTGCTGTGCCGCCGGTTCATCCCCGCGAGCGCGGGGAACACTCCGGCGCATTGGGATTGAGCGCGTTGAATGGCGGTTCATCCCCGCGAGCGCGGGGAACACTATGTCAGCGTCTGGACGCAATCGAACTGGGACGGTTCATCCCCGCGAGCGCGGGGAACACTGATTAAGCCGATCAGCACGGGGCATCTGCATCGGTTCATCCCCGCGAGCGCGGGGAACACAGTCACGACCAAGGCGCGGTTGTACGCTATCGCGGTTCATCCCCGCGAGCGCGGGGAACACATTTGGCAACGGCGCACGCGCCCCTTTGCGGTCGGTTCATCCCCGCGAGCGCGGGGAACACTATCTCGCGGAGCCACTAAATCATGTGGCTGTCGGTTCATCCCCGCGAGCGCGGGGAACACCGGGTGAACGTGGCCGTGTCTGCCCATTGCGCCGGTTCATCCCCGCGAGCGCGGGGAACACTCGAACAGCTTGATGTTCAAGAAACCATTGGCCGGTTCATCCCCGCGAGCGCGGGGAACACGCTGGATCGATGTGGCTGACCATGTGCAATTCCGGTTCATCCCCGCGAGCGCGGGGAACACAAAATCGGCGCGCTGGCTGCCAGGAGGACCAACGGTTCATCCCCGCGAGCGCGGGGAACACGAATCCTAATTGCCTGGCACCATATCTGAGGACGGTTCATCCCCGCGAGCGCGGGGAACACGTGTTGCACAGCACAGCAGGCGCTTGCCCGCGCGGTTCATCCCCGCGAGCGCGGGGAACACTACTCGACGGGCGTCAAGCCCATCCGGTCCATCGGTTCTTCCCCGCGAGCGCGGGGAACACGGCGCTCCAATCTTGCGCCTCCGTGCAACTACCGGTTCATCCCCGCGAGCGCGGGGAACACGCCTGGTGCGGCTCGGCCGTCTTGCCGGTCGCCGGTTCATCCCCGCGAGCGCGGGGAACACGGTTGGCGCGTCGGCGGCCTTCTGGGCTGCGTCGGTTCATCCCCGCGAGCGCGGGGAACACCCCACCACCATCAGACGCAGCCTTAACAAAGCCGGTTCATCCCCGCGAGCGCGGGGAACACTCGAAGTACCTGCCGAACACGGTTCGGTGCGTCGGTTCATCCCCGCGAGCGCGGGGCACACCTCAGCTGCGGCTTTTTGGGTTAGCCCGCTAGCGGTTCATCCCCGCGAGCGCGGGGAACACACCTATATGCTGGCAACCACCTATGGTGCAGCCGGTTCATCCCCGCGAGCGCGGGGAACACTTCCCTTATCGCTTCCAGCATATCCTTTGGCACGGTTCATCCCCGCGAGCGCGGGGAACACGCAAGCAGGCCACGCAATCCCTGTTCGCGCTGCGGTTCATCCCCGCGAGCGCGGGGAACACCCGGCGCGCGCCGCTTTCAGGATCACGTCGGCCGGTTCATCCCCGCGAGCGCGGGGAACACGCCTTGCCTACCTCAAGGTCGTAGCCTTTTTGCGGTTCATCCCCGCGAGCGCGGGGAACACCGATTCTGCCGCAACTAGTTGATTTGCAACGGCGGTTCATCCCCGCGAGCGCGGGGAACACAGCCGGCGTTGCTGAGTCGTACGGATAGCCGTCGGTTCATCCCCGCGAGCGCGGGGAACACCAGGTTTAGCGGGTTCGGCTCGTCTTTTGTCGCGGTTCATCCCCGCGAGCGCGGGGAACACCGCCCGCGCCACCCATAGCGACAGCATCGCGCCGGTTCATCCCCGCGAGCGCGGGGAACACGCTGCCGTCCTCGTTCTTGGCCTCGGCCATGACGGTTCATCCCCGCGAGCGCGGGGAACACAGCGCGTGATGCGCACCAAGGTCCACAAGTATCGGTTCATCCCCGCGAGCGCGGGGAACACTCCGTCTGACGCCGCCATACGTGATTCACGGACGGTTCATCCCCGCGAGCGCGGGGAACACCCAGGCTGCGAAAGCGCCGAAGCAGTCGCAAACGGTTCATCCCCGCGAGCGCGGGGAACACGGTTGCTGAGGCGGTGCGCTTTGCATGCGCAACGGTTCATCCCCGCGAGCGCGGGGAACACTCCAGTTGCCGACTATGTGCATACACCCGGACCGGTTCATCCCCGCGAGCGCGGGGAACACGACAGCTTGTCGTGTGCGTTTGAAATCGCAGCCGGTTCATCCCCGCGAGCGCGGGGAACACCTCCCAGAAGTGTTGCGGGCAAGTCCAAGGGACGGTTCATCCCCGCGAGCGCGGGGAACACTGCGCAACGCCGTCGCCAAGCGCCGTGGATGCCGGTTCATCCCCGCGAGCGCGGGGAACACTACAACTGGAGGGCTGGAACTGTGGCGCCAGTCGGTTCATCCCCGCGAGCGCGGGGAACACAACGGCGTGCGCGCCGGCACCAGCGCCTCAGACGGTTCATCCCCGCGAGCGCGGGGAACACTGGCTGGCAGTGTCGCACGAGGCCGGCTGATGCGGTTCATCCCCGCGAGCGCGGGGAACACGTTAACACCAGTTACAGCGGCAAGGGCTGCGGCGGTTCATCCCCGCGAGCGCGGGGAACACCCGAGAATTGCCGATTGCAACAGGTCACGCGTCGGTTCATCCCCGCGAGCGCGGGGAACACGCCCGGCAGATTGTGCACTTGCGCACGCGCCCCGGTTCATCCCCGCGAGCGCGGGGAACACCTTTGGTGGGCGGCATGAAAGATCACCCGATTCGGTTCATCCCCGCGAGCGCGGGGAACACATGCATGGATTACAGCTCAGGTTGCCCGCCACCGGTTCATCCCCGCGAGCGCGGGGAACACGAAGAACTCACTTTTGACGAAGCCGCGGAGTGCGGTTCATCCCCGCGAGCGCGGGGAACACTGCCCGCGAGTCGGTGGAAAACGCCAAGAGCGCGGTTCATCCCCGCGAGCGCGGGGAACACTTCTGCCATCTTCTTGTCCGATCCGGTCGTCTGGGTTCATCCCCGCGAGCGCGGGGAACACAGCCCAGCAGGCGCGCACGTAGCAGGCGGCCACGGTTCATCCCCGCGAGCGCGGGGAACACGGCCGCGACGGCCGGGGGAGACTGGCTGGTGCTGGTTCATCCCCGCGAGCGCGGGGAACACGAGGACATCAGCCGCATCGAAACCGGCAACGCCGGTTCATCCCCGCGAGCGCGGGGAACACCCAGGCCGCGTTCTTTCCTGACGATTGACCAGCGGTTCATCCCCGCGAGCGCGGGGAACACATGACCAGGGAGGCATACGTCCACTTAACCCCCGGTTCATCCCCGCGAGCGCGGGGAACACTTGCCGCTGGACTGTCCGATCAGCGCCTGGGTCGGTTCATCCCCGCGAGCGCGGGGAACACCGCACTGCGATGCAGCAGGTGAGCGCTACAAACGGTTCATCCCCGCGAGCGCGGGGAACACGTTCGATGTCGGGGTGATCCCGGACGCGCCGAACGGTTCATCCCCGCGAGCGCGGGGAACACGTCTGGGTTCAATGTCGTAACGATGACGTTGCCGGTTCATCCCCGCGAGCGCGGGGAACACCAAACTCAAGGCGCTACAGTCCTAGCTTCAATCGGTTCATCCCCGCGAGCGCGGGGAACACGTCGCCGAGCTTGGAAAATGTCGCCTCGAGAGCGGTTCATCCCCGCGAGCGCGGGGAACACGGAATCCGAAGGACGAATTGTCACCATTGAAACGGTTCATCCCCGCGAGCGCGGGGAACACCGCACCCGACTGGCTTCCCTATCAGCCCAACGCGGTTCATCCCCGCGAGCGCGGGGAACACGGATAACTGCCGCGCCTCACAGCCGGCAGTGGCGGTTCATCCCCGCGAGCGCGGGGAACACTGGGGCTGGGCGCTTGATGCCATCTGCCAGCACGGTTCATCCCCGCGAGCGCGGGGAACACTCATTTTTCTTCCCTTCGTTGTTTGTTGGAGTGCGGTTCATCCCCGCGAGCGCGGGGAACACAACCGTGAGCCTCACTACCACGGCACACACGCCGGTTCATCCCCGCGAGCGCGGGGAACACGGGATAAGCTGGCCATCGGCGGCGCTGACGATCGGTTCATCCCCGCGAGCGCGGGGAACACCTGCTGGCGGGCGTCCATGTAATCGCGGACCTCGGTTCATCCCCGCGAGCGCGGGGAACACTTTCTGGCATCGTACAAGTCGCTTCGAGGATCCGGTTCATCCCCGCGAGCGCGGGGAACACGGGCAGGCGAGCCATGAGCGCCAAGTGCAAGGCGGTTCATCCCCGCGAGCGCGGGGAACACTGCAAGTTGATTTCCCTGAAAAACTCGGATTCCGGTTCATCCCCGCGAGCGCGGGGAACACGCGATAACGGAGCGTAGGCGACCGTCCATGCGCGGTTCATCCCCGCGAGCGCGGGGAACACTGCTCGCGGCACTAGCTAGGTTCTCAGTCATTGCGGTTCATCCCCGCGAGCGCGGGGAACACTGCCGCTTCGATTGTGCGCGGCTTCATGCTGCCGGTTCATCCCCGCGAGCGCGGGGAACACGAATCCGCATACCGGGCATTTGTGCATGCCTACGGTTCATCCCCGCGAGCGCGGGGAACACGGTAGTTACCCTGTGGGGCGGATTGGGCCTGGCGGTTCATCCCCGCGAGCGCGGGGAACACCCAACCATAACCGATAGGAAAACCATGTACACCGGTTCATCCCCGCGAGCGCGGGGAACACTGCCACGGAACCATCTTTGATCGTCACTTGATCGGTTCATCCCCGCGAGCGCGGGGAACACCGTTGACGGAACCGCACGAACGAAGCGGTAAGCGGTTCATCCCCGCGAGCGCGGGGAACACGGATGGGAATGTCAGGATGTACCAAATGTGACCGGTTCATCCCCGCGAGCGCGGGGAACACGATTTGCCCGAGCCGCGCCCTCCCCATACGGCCGGTTCATCCCCGCGAGCGCGGGGAACACAGCAGCCTAAAATCGAATCGCCGGCGAATGTTCGGTTCATCCCCGCGAGCGCGGGGAACACCGGGGAGGGTCGGGACGCCACTATCCTGCGATCGGTTCATCCCCGCGAGCGCGGGGAACACGGATTTACCGAAACGTATTTCGGCACGTATTTCGGTTCATCCCCGCGAGCGCGGGGAACACTGCGGTATCGTTGATCGCTTTTGTGACCCCTGCGGTTCATCCCCGCGAGCGCGGGGAACACCAGCCAATACAGCGCGCCGACAACGGTAGCCTCGGTTCATCCCCGCGAGCGCGGGGAACACTTGAGCAGACGTGGAAGCAAAAAGGCTACGACCGGTTCATCCCCGCGAGCGCGGGGAACACAGCCCGCGATTGTAGGCCGCGTCCATATCGGACGGTTCATCCCCGCGAGCGCGGGGAACACTTCTTCGTCTCAGCGCGATCAGCCCTCGCCGACGGTTCATCCCCGCGAGCGCGGGGAACACAGGCCATCATTCGGCGACTCGTTAATGTAAAACGGTTCATCCCCGCGAGCGCGGGGAACACTACTACTGCGGCGCTGGCGCAGCCTGGTGGCGCGGTTCATCCCCGCGAGCGCGGGGAACACTCGATTGAGCAGGACGCCGCGAACATAATTTTCGGTTCATCCCCGCGAGCGCGGGGAACACGGTGGAGCTGTTGTTGAACAGGCCGGCGAAACCGGTTCATCCCCGCGAGCGCGGGGAACACTGGTGGAGCTGTTGTTGAACAGGCCGGCGAAACGGTTCATCCCCGCGAGCGCGGGGAACACTTGAGCAGACGTGGAAGCAAAAAGGCTACGATCGGTTCATCCCCGCGAGCGCGGGGAACACTGGCCTGCTATTGAATCCCTCGCCCGAATCCACGGTTCATCCCCGCGAGCGCGGGGAACACTTGTGTATCACGGGTCGTCAGCGCTAGCCGATCGGTTCATCCCCGCGAGCGCGGGGAACACCCGACATCGCTCTTTAAAACGAATTTATAAGACGGTTCATCCCCGCGAGCGCGGGGAACACGTGCGCGCCGACTCCTAGCGACTCGATTTTTCCGGTTCATCCCCGCGAGCGCGGGGAACACACCAACTATAAACCATTGATTCATAAAGAGTAAACAGCACCCCTAAATTCCACCGAATTTTATGCCAAAATAAATTGTTAAATAACAAGCAACTTAAATGGCTTAAAGAAACCATTATCTTGAAATATTATCAATACATCTATATAAAAATTACAAAACCATTAAAACGAAACCATTCACGCGACATTTTCACTCCTGCCCGTCGACATTTAACGGCAAAAACGACACCAACTTAGCGCCATCAAGTTCAACCGGCATGCGCCGATTGCTTCCGAGCGTCAGGAAATCAAAACCCGCGTCCGTACTGGCCCGCCACGCGATGACCGCATTGCCATCCTCGATACCGGCCTCCACCTGCGCCCAAATATTTTCCCGCACTTTACGCGAATAATTGCCGACGTAGACGCCAGCGCGCACTTCTAGCAGCCAGATCGCGAGCCGGCCACGCAAGCGCGGTGGCGCATTTTCAAGAACGATGACCAACATCACCAATACTTTCCGCGTTTGGAATAGCTGGCGCAACCGACTCTTCCGGCGCTTCCGGTGCGGTAAAGCCACCATGTGCCAACAGTGTTTCGATATCGGGAATGATGCGCTCCAATAGTTTGCTTTGACGAAAAGCATCCCGGCACCGATGGCGCACTTCGCGTTCAGGCTGTTGCGTCGGCTTCGACGCGACATGAAACGCAATCGGGACGACCGTGTCGAACTTATACAAATCGGCAATATCGTAGGCAAACGACAGTGGTTTACCGGTATGAATAAAGCCAATGGCAGGCGCATAGCCGGCGGCCAGAATCGCCGCCTCGGCTACGCCGTACAGGCACGACGTCGCCGCCGACAGGCAGCGGTTAGGAATGTCGGCGGCATCCCACTGTTGCCGATCATAGTTTCTGGAAATCCATTGCACCCCGTATTGTTTTGCCAAGTGTTGATACAGCGCGCGCACCCTTGCGCCCTCAATGCCGCGCAATTGCTCGACACTCCGGCGCGACGGCGGCTCCTCGCCAAAACGATAGGTGTACATGGCCCGCACAACCTTCAACCGCGCCTCGTCGTCCAGCGCCAGCCGCGCTTGGTATAGCAGGCGGTCGGCCCTGGCCCCGCCTGGTTGCCCGGACGAATACACCCTGACACCCCCCTCGCCCACCCACACTAGCAAAGTGCCAACCCTGGCCGCCAAGGCGCAGGCCGCGTGCGACACGCGCACGCCCGGCTCAAGCATCAGGCAAACGACGCCGCCGACGGGAATGTGGGTTCGCACGCCGCCAGAATCGACCGAAACAAACGCGCCGTCGAGCACGTCCAGTTGGCAGCGTTCAATGAACAAAACGGATAACCTGTCCCGAATCGGAATCGGCCTCAGTGGCGGCAGCACCATATTAGCTTTCCGCGTTGCGCACCAACATCAAGCCGCAGCCGAAAGCCTTCGCGTGGCCCAAGCCGCTCATGAGCATCTGCTGGAAGCGTTCTGGATCAGTCACAACAAGTTCGCCGGAGTAATCGACGGTACTGAATCGAATCTCGCGCTCGCCAGCCACAGTCTTATGTTGCAGATACGCCTCCACGCTGGCGTTTACCACCTCGTAACCATGTGTAGCCGCTCGCGCGCGTAACCAGTCCAAACAAGTTTTCTGGACCATTTCATACTGCGCCGGTCTATCGTCCTCGCGCTTCCACTCCAACCACTTGCCCAATCCTTTCTCCGCCAGCAATTGTTTTTTTAGTTGCATGACCACATCATGCCGTTGCACCTTGCCCGCGCTATTTTTCTTACTGACAACGGGGTTCGCGCATAGTTGAAAGGCAAGGCGCTGGCCTGCCACCAAAGCGGGCGCATACGGGCGCGTGCGCACAGCCCATGCGGAGCTGAACTCGACAGGAGGTCGTTTCGACACCACGTAGTATCGCGGCGTATCGCCGAGGTCGTCGCGTCGAAAAATGAAGTCGCGGCACTGGCCTTCATCGCTGGGAAAAAACCGCCACATCCATTGGTGCTCGGAATAAGGCGTCACCTTGTTCGCCACCGTCGGCGCCAACACGAATTCATGGGCCGCCTGCCGCAGCAAGTCGTCTTCTGGGGTAATCACACTGAAATACATGGTCTTTATTCCTTCACAAGCAATGCGATATGTTCGCGACGGTCCGCGAATTGCCAGCCCTTGCGCGAAATAACCTGGTCTTTGCGGTTGACGCTAAAGTCGCGCGGTACTCCAACGTTCGCCATATCGTCTTGGCCAAAGTCGTCGCCCCAAACAATTTTCTGAATGGCGGTAACGTTAGCGCTGGTATATGCCGGCGCGTGTTGTTGGACCAGGGCCGACAACTGCTCTTGATAGGTGGCGAACGCCGCGCGGATCGACTCCGCACCTACCACGCGGGGGTGCAAGGGCGCCGCAGGCGGACAAGACTTACGTCCCAGGTACAGGACGAACCGCGGCGTGGCCAGCGCGGCGGCCAGTTCGTGCAGCGAATACGGCGCCGGCCCCAATGGTTGAAGGGCTACCAGCGACGCCGCATTTTGCCGGTAGTCGCGGCTGGACAAAATGGTGTTGAGGTCTTCCTTGGGAACAAGTAACTCGTCGCGGCGGGTCGCATGCGGCCTTTTCTTCAGGTCGGTACGGCTGGGTACTTGCGACGTATGGTAGTCGCGCAACAGGCGACCTTGATCCAATACGCCAACAGCGATCCGAAAACCGGCTCGCAGTGCGCTTTGCGCTTCGTCGTCGTCACGATCGATGCCCAGGGCCGCGCCAAGCAAGCCGTGGATGGCGGACTGGCTCGGATAGTCCGCCGTCGGCCGGTACTCGCCCACCGCCACGTCCCCCCAAGACGACAACGGCGCCTGCAGCTGAAAAATCAAGGTGTCCATGCGCGTCTCTCCTTGACTCAGCCGGCGGCAAAATCGGCCAACCCAAGCAGGTTGCCATCGCCGGTTTCGACATTGATCTCGTACTTCCGATCAGCGCAGGCGCCGTAGACTTTGTCGAAGTTGTCGCGCCGCTTGCTCAATTCGCCAATCGCGCGGGTCAAGGTGTTTTCGCCCTGCTTGGCGTCCGGTGTGACTGGCCGCAAGAACGCCTGGGCCAGCGAGCGCGGCTGTTGGTCGCCCTTTTCGGCCAGCACGAAGCCGGCATAGGCACGCGACGCAAAACTGTTCTGTTTTCCCGTCGGCGACACTTTCGTGATGGCGTGAATCAAGGCGTCGAGGCTTTTGCGGGTCAGCGCATCGTCCCCTCCCAGATTTTTTTGCAGCAGTTCGCGGTTGATGCACACGTACAGATAAAAGACCCCGGCGCCAAATCCGGTCTCGCCGATATGCGCTGCGCCGCGATCGGTGTCGCCGTTGTTCAAATCGTCAACTGCGGTATAGTAATCATCCTCGACCGCAGCCTTGTTGACCGTGATCGCATGGGCCACTTGCACGGCCGCTTCAGTATTAAACTTTGGCGTGTTGGCCAGCATGCGGCCAAACATCGCAATGTCCACTGCGCTCTCCTGCGCGCGCAGTAGTTTGAGGTCGTCCTCGTTCGGAGCGGTGTTCGACGAGCCTAAACGCGCTACCAGGTCGGCGATGGCCTTTTCTTCCTCCGGGTTAAAGTGCACCAATTGCTCGACATGCAAATCCTCATTGTTGGCCGTTTTCTTGTCCGACTTCAGTTTGCCGAACTGGCTGGCAATCAATCGCGACCAGTCGCGTGCATTCTTTTCACCCACGCCGCTTTTAATCAGCGCATCAAATACGGTAATTCCCATTTCCTTCGTGCGGGTACCGATGTGACCTTTGAGTGCCGCCTGAAAAACGTCCGATGTGCGCCACGCGCGCTTCAGGCTTTGCGACGAGATGCGCAAACGGGTACTGTCGCCGACCACGGCCGTTTTTGGGCGCCCTGTATCGTCGCGGTTCAAATTCGAGGGCGGATAGCTGGTCAAGACATGCAACTGAATGAAACGGGACATGATTCTTCCTTTATAAATGGTTGGTAAGGCGCTTGGAGATGTCGGCTTGATTACTTGGCAGGCCAGCGATAGCTATAGGCCCATTGCTTCTTCACTTCATCATTCCAGCCGTAGACGTCACGCGCAAGTTGCTCCACGTTGGCTGTGTGCTTTACCAGCGGCAGTGCGCGCCGCAAACTGACAAACAAGTCGTCCGTCGTCTCAATTTTCAGCAGATCGCGAAACCGCAATTCCGACACCAAGAGATCGGCGTTGAGCGGCGACATCGTGGCGGACAAGCGTTCCGATGCGTCTGTTTTAACGTGCGCCAGCAAACCCGCAATCGCGGCCAGCTTGTCCAATTCCGCATGCCTCGCGTTGGGGGGCCAGCCGCACCCCAGCATATATCGATAAAAACGCTGGTAAGGGACGCTCAGCGCAACCGCGTCGAGCGTCGCGCAACGCCGCAAAATGGCCCGGCTGGCACGGTCCTCCTCCAGTGTCCCCCACCAATGCCGCAGCGGTTTATCGAAAAGAAATCCTACATGTGTTGATTTATGATCTTCCATCGCATTTTCCCTTTTGCAGTTGCAATCGATGCCGCTCGTTTCGTATCTATCTCATGCGCTCTTGATTTTTTTTGCCAGGCTTGGCGCCTTTTTCGGCAACGGGTAAATGCAAGACGGATCTGATGGCGTTACCCTGAAAATTACGCCGCATGCCGTTGTACGCCTCGGCGATACGTCTCGGGTTTTGCTGCGACAGCGCTCCCGCGCCTACGATGTCGGCATCGAATATCTTGAGCGCTTTGTTGTGCAGCAACGTTAACCACGCTTCGCCGAGGCCGATGAGGAAATCAGCATCATCCATGTCGATGCCAGCCTCCGAACGCGCCTGGAAAATTAGTTCCTTTAACTGTTCATAGAAACCATATTCCGTGGCGTCCCAAAACGACTTGTCAACAAAACTCAGATCGCCGCGCACGTCGCTGTCGCCAAACCAAGCCTGCCTGACCGCTTGTCTCAAATAGAAGATCGCCAACTCTGCGGCCTCAATTAATTCTTTGACGATTCCTTGAATATTCTTCAGACTCGCTGGTTCAGCACCCGGAAGGTCATACAATGGGAAGGTCGTCTCGTACCAGCAACGCGGTTTCATATTGTCCATATCGAAACCGAAAACCCAAAGCCGCAACTGCCCATAATCTTGTCTTTGTTCGCCGATAACGTAGTTCACCATGGTCGCGGCCTGGACGTTTTTCTTGCTTTGACCGCTATCCAATACCCAAGCTAACCAGTTCCTATAACTAAAACCACCCGGCTGCGGGTGCACAGGGAGCCACCCTTCCTTGCTTTCGTAATACGGCGAAAATGGATGCCGCCAAACGCCCTTGTAGTTCAAACCCTGTGGTTTGGTCACGTACCGCTCCACCAACTGCGCCGAATCGCGTTTGCAGATGTCGCACTGGCCGGTGTGAGCGCCGGAAAAATCGAGGCGAATTCGACGCGGCATTGCCCAAAATACGTGATGCGGATGCACGTGCAATGGCTGTGTCTCGCCACCCGGCGCTTGGATTTTCTGGATGCCTTGCAGCCATGGGAACGTAAAGTGTTTTTCCGTTTTTTGCGCATCGCCTGCTTGGCGTAAAAAGATTCGATTCGGTTTGACGTTCAGCCATAAGGTTTTCCATAGGCTGCCCGGTGGCATGCCGGGCTCGGGAGTCGCCACAAGCAATGTCGTCAGCGGACCGCCGCCCCGCAAACTGGTGCGATGTCCGGCGCCCCCCGCCGGCGCGTTCGTTTGAAGCGTGAACAGGGCAGTCGCCACACAGTGCGGGCACATGGCCCTGATCGTGTCGCGCTTTACGAAGTGGTCGGTGTTCTTATCGATTGCCGAACCGCCGGCAGCGTCGATCAGCAAGGCGTCAATGGCACATTCGGCCCCTTCCGCCATTGTCAGCGAGAAGTCCTGCATAAACCGCGCACCGTCGCCGTCGAGCACGAATGCGGCGGCGTCCGCGCCAAACCATTGCTCCAGAACGGCGGCGCTCGGCGGCGCATCCCACAGACCGGCCCAGTCACTTTCGGTGTCAACGGCTGCCGCAGTCTGGAGCAATCCGATCATCAGTTGCGCCAGCGCGCCATTGAAATCCGCCCGATTGGCAGCGAATGCAACGATATCCGGCTCGCTTATTTGACTTGGGTGAATCCAGTCCAGGGCGCCTGAACAGCGCCGAACAGGGAGCCATTTTTCCGACATCAATGAAATCATTGTTTCCTCGCACAAAGTCACCTCGGGAAGAGATTTCCTCCCATCAAATCCAGAAAACCCTTGAAACTAAACACATCGTAGCATAAAAAAACGACAGCGAGAGTATTTTTTAAGTATGTAGTTCTACATTAGCTGTGTGATTCTCAAATATCGATACTGTCAAAGTTCGCGGGAGCCGTACAGTGAAGCCAAAGGCGACTTGGAACTTGTAAAATGTGAGCAGTGAGACCGTTCCCTCAAGCGGAGGGATGAACCGTATGTGGTTCTGATGCCCCCATGTTCCCCGCTTCTGCGGGGATTAGTCCGATGCAGCGCCAACCGCATCGGACGCCTCCATCCGCAGGCCAAAATCAGCGTCGTAGAGCCAAGTAACCAGCGCTGGCTTTGTCCCCGAGCGCGCGTTGCCGGCAGCCCAAGCTTGCCCTCGCCAGACCCCGTCTGGCCCTAACGAAAGGGGCAAAAGCAAGCACCACTTCCCCTGGCTTGGCAAGGTCTGCTTCAACCGTAACAATGTCGCCTGCTTGCCTGCATCAACGGGCAATGCCTCTTCGCTAATTTGTCGTGCAGCAATTTTCACCATGCTGTAGGCCCAGGCACCATCCACCCACGGGTACAACTCGTCGTCGATCCATTTCGCCAACATGACTTCCCTTGTCTCCTCCCCAAGCCGCGAAGGCGTCTTGGCCTCGCTCCACCAATCGCCTTGATCACCTCGGATATAGCCGCCGTCAACTTTTAGGGTATTTTGTTGCGCAACACTCAAATCGGCGATCACCTGCCCCTCCGCTTCCAACGCGCTTTTTTCCAATGTCAGCGGAATTTCCTCATCACCGGAAAACACCGCCTCGATCATGCTTCTGGCATCGGCAGGCATACTAAAGCGGCCCTGCAACAAGATCCTTGCGGTCAGCCACAATTGGCCATGATGCGGATAGACATATTGAGCCTTCGGAAACAATTCGCCATACCAATCCGCGCGAGGATGCTCAACCCACTGCGGCCCGACGACCCACAGGCATGGCGCTGGCCGGCCGTCAACCGCTCCAGCAGCGAGCAGCCGATTACCGTGCACATCGCGTATGTGCCGGTGCAAACGTCCGGCACGTTGCAACACCCGATCGATTGGCGCCAAGTCCGTCAGTAAAATATCGAAATCGACATCAAGGGATTGCTCGGCGACTTGCGTGGCAATCATCAGGCGGCCACGCCGAACGTCATGGTTGCTCTTTTCTCCGAAGCATTCCAGTACCTGCTCCTCCTTTGCGAGCCTGTCCGACATGGCAAAGCGGGCATGGAACAGGATGACTTGGCCTTCATCAAGCGTCGGCGCCAGACATGCGTAGGCGCTCATCGCATCGGCAACCGTGTTGCGTATCCAGCCGACGCATTTACCTTGCGCCAGAGCTCCGCGCACATAGTCGAAGACCTTGGTCTGATCTGCTTCATAGTGCACCTGCACCGTGCGCGACACGTTGGCACGCGACGCCAACGGCTCTTCCATTAGCATCTGCTGGCCGTCATGCCAGCGCGTTGCCAGCGGATAGGCCGACGCTTGCAGGGCCGGCGCGCGCGCCTGGTTACGCCCGCGCGCGAACGCGTTCAACAACGCCTGCTTCATTTTCGAAGGCAATGTCGCCGACAATAAAATCACCGAGCCGTCAGCGCGCGCGTGAAATTCCAACAAAACCTCCAGCAGGCCCTGCATGTACGCATCACAGGCATGCACCTCATCAACGACAAGCACCTTATTGAACAGACCTATCAATCGTAGCGACTGATGTTTGCTGTGCAAGACCGCCAACAGCGCCTGATCAATCGTGCCGACGCCGGCGGACGCCAACAAAGCGCGTTTGCTGTGGTCCGCCAGCCAGGCACTACAGCGCGCCGACGCGGTTTCATCCAGCTGCGCGGGGTCGGATTCGGCCGAGTCCGCTGGCAACACCGATCGGGCAAATTCGTCGACTAACCCTTTGTGGCCGTGAGCAAGAACCAAATTGGCGTCGCCGGCAAACAGGCGTTGATAAACGCCCGCCACGCGTTTGTACATGGCATTGGCGGTAGCCATCGTCGGCAAGCCAATAAAAAATCCTTCCGCCAGACCCTCCGCCATCAGGCGGTAAGCAAGCATCATTGCCGCCTCGGTTTTTCCCGCCCCGGTGACATCCTCAAGCAGATAAATTTGCGGCGCCGGCGGAATCGGCACGGTCGCGGCCCAGTACTGCAACGGCGAGGGGTTTTCGATATAGGGGAAAAAATCTTGGAGGGACTGTCCCGGCTGCACACTTGCCGGCAATACGCCGGCGGCACTTAAAGCGTCGGCCGCCTTTCCCAAAGCCTGCGGCCAGTATTGCGCCAACTCTTGCGGCGCGTCGTGGTAAGGGAAATATGTGGTGTTGGAGCCCAGCCAATCTGCCAGAACGGTAACGCCGGCAAACCACCAGGACAGTATTTCACTGGCTTGAAGAAATGCCTTGCCATCCAAACCAGTGGCAATATTTTTCGCCTCGTCACTCAGCAGCAGCTGCGCCATTGCCATGGTGTATTCGGCCGCCGCCTGCTTATCGCCACGCAGAAAAAATCGCTCGGCACTTCCGTTGCTTATTGGAGGCATGCCATGGTGTCCCGTGACGGCACGCATCCAACAAACAACTGCGGCCTTGCCATCGTGCGAACAATCCAATCCGATGTTTGGCGACACTAGGCGCGCCAAATCATCTTTCCACAACCAATAACCCAGGGAGTCATGCCGCACATCGTATTGTTTAGCGGGATTGGGCGCGCGGTTTTGCAGATGCTGAATCAGATCCGGACGCTGCGATTGAAATGCCTCGCTGAACTTACCCAAATCATGAAGCGCAAGAAAAAAAGCCGCCCATGATAAAAAAACATCTTCGGTACAATGCAGAAATTGACAGCAGGAGCGAAGCAAGGAGCCTGACTGCCTTAAGTAAGCAACGCCAACGGCCGCCACATCGAGCGAATGAAACGGCAATAGATGATATTGCGGACCACAATCCGCAGCCGGCTTGGCTTTACCCCAGTACAAAAAATAGGAATCAGCTTGGTTCATCGCTTTCTCTCGGATTAAGTTGATGAGCCAACTGTAACGTGTGCCAGGCGCAAGAAATGAGCCAGGCTAACTTTTTTCACTCTTGTTGGCCAAATGAGTGCAACGCTTGCTCAAGCAAGCTGCGCACCCGTTGTTGCAGCAGTTTAGGGCCCAGTACCGTCACCTCAGGCACATGCCGCAAAATATCCATCACCAACTCGCGGTCATCACTGTATGGCACGCGAAGAATGCATGTCCCGTCGGGCTGAAGTAGCATTTCCTGTTGTGGGTGCCAAACTTCCCGACCTACCCATCGGGCACGCTCCGAGGAAAATTTCAACGTGGCCCATTCAATCATGGCTCCGCTAAAGATGCCGTAGCCGGGGCCTGTGACGGCATCCAAATCCGCATCAGGGATCTCAAATGCGCCTTCGTCGAGCAATTTGGCGCCGACTATTGCGTCGAGCGAAAACGAGCGAAAACTTTGGCGCAGGTGGCACCACGCGTCGAGATACCAGTTGTCACGGTAGTAGGTCAGCCGCTGGGGCGACAGCGCGCGCGTTTCACACACATTCCGGCCACGGCTAAAATACTCAATCTCAATTTGACGGCGGCTCAGTAGTGCCGCGCAAACGGGATCGAAGGCTTTTGGCTGTACCGGGCGTGCATTGATGCGATGAATGCGGATACGCTTTTGCAACTCAAAGTCTGGAGAAGTTTTCCCAGCCAGAACCAGATTGAGACGACTTAACATAGGCTGGATATGGGGCGTCAATAGCCCCGGCTGCATTTGCTGAAGTAGTTGCTGCATCGTCAACAAGGCGTAAATTTCCTCGGCGTTAAACCACATCCCCGGGACTTCATAACGCGGCGCTAGCTGGGCAATCGTAAAACGATAACCACCTTGCTCGGAATCGTATTCGATTGGTGCGTGAAGGCGGTCTCTTAAATAGGCGAGATCGCGCTTAAATGTCGCCAGCGAGATTTCCAACTCGTCCAAAAACCTAGCTCGTGGCACCACAGCAAATTCTCTGATGAGGTGCTGAATCCGGTACAAGCGCTCGGTTTGATTCATTTTCTCTGACATTGTTTGGCCAGCGTCTATTTTAGCCACATATACCGCCGGCCTGCCATTTTTATTATCGAAAAATTGATATCGATTTATATCAAGGCAGTCTTAAACATCAAATCTAGCCGGTGTGCATAATAGAAAACAGGTAACTATTCAGCCTGAGCGAGCGGTGTAGAAAATTGTTGTAAACAGAACTGGAATAACGCATCATTCGTGCATGCCACCGAAGCCGCCACGCCCCGACCTCACACATCTGTCCGAACAGGACAAGGACCGGCTTATCGACGCGCTGTTCGCACGCCTGGACGCAGTTGAAGCTAGACTGGGAATGAACAGCGAGAATTCGAGCAAGCCGCCATCGACCGATGGCCTTGCCAAGAAGAAAAAGACGCAATCGTTGCGCGGGTCGTCGGACAAGAAAGCGGGCGCACAAGAGGGACACTAGGGGACGACGCTCAAGCGGATCGCCGAACCGACCGACACGGTGCGCCATCCCTTGCCAACGCAATGCGATCGTTGCCATCGCTCGTTGCCACTCGACGAGGCGCGTGTGGCGCAACGCCGGCAGGTAATCGACGTGCCCGCGCGCGCGTTCGATATCGTCGAACACTGCACCCTGGAAGTGACGTGCAGTTGCGGGCAAGTGCATGTGAGCACCTTTCCTGCCGGCGTGACGGACGTCGTGCAGTACGGGCCGAACGTGAAAGCGCTCGGCGTCCATCTGAGCCAAGGGCAAATGCTGCCTTTCGCACGCACCGCCGAACTGCTTCACGATCTCTATGGCCTGTCGGTTTCTCCCGGCACGCTGGTAGCTTGGGTGGGCGAGGCGCGTATCGCGCTGCAAGTGACCGCGAACCAGATCGCCGGCAACTTGCGCAACGCGTCGCTGGTCAATGCCGACGAATCGGGTCTGCGCGTTGCCGGCAAGCTCCATTGGCTTCATATCGCGGCCAACGACACGCTGACCTGGTACGGCGTACATGCCAAGCGTGGCATGGAAGCGATCGAAGCGCACGGCATCTTGCCCAAGCGCATAGGCGTTCTTGTGCACGATTGCTGGGCGCCATATTGGAAACTCGACGAGTCCATTCATGCCTTGTGCAATGCCCACCTGTTGCGCGAACTGGTGTACGTGAAAGAAATCACCGGACAGGCATGGCCGGATGCGATGACGAACTTGCTACTGAACGCCAACAAATTATGCGAGGCGGCCCGACAAAAACAAGCCTTGTTCAGTGCCGCCGATGTGGCCGCCTTCCGTACGCTGTACGATGCAATTGTGAATGAAGGCGAGCAACTCAATCCTGAAACCGTCAGGGGCGCCAGAGCGAGAGGACCGGCCAAGCAATCCGTTGCCTTCAACTTGCTCAGGCGCTTCCGCCTGCATGCCGACGCCGTTCTGCTGTTCATCGCCAACCATGCCGTTCCCTTTACCAACAATCTGGGGGAGCGCGCCGTACGCATGCCCAAGGTGAAGCAAAAAAAAGCTGGCTGCTTCCGCACCGTCATCGGTGCCGACAATTTCTGCGTCATCCGCTCATGCATGGACACGCTACGCAAACAAGGCCATGGCATGCTTGAGGTGCTGCGCAGTGCCTTCAACGGCAATCCCATTCCCCTCGCCGCATAGCGGCTGAATAGTTACGAAAACAGATTGGTTAGTGCTGCTTCGTCGCCGCGTTGGAGCACATGCAAGCCGAGCTTGTCGGCAAAGAGCAAAGCTCATCGCCGGCCCTGCTTCACATCGAACAACTCGCTTCCTTCCCAGCGCGCTTTGTCAGACTGGCTGCGCATCGGCACCAGCTTTTCCGATAGGCCCAGATCCCGCGCCATTCTCGGAAAAACCCGGCAGTAGCTGGTCGACACGCCCGCAAGGCGCGCGAGCTGCTTGTATTCCAGCACCATATCGTCGGGGACGGACTGCAAAATGCGCACGACGCGCTCACGCCAGTCGTCCGACCAACCGGGCAGCGAACGCTCCAGGCAGGCGACGGCATCGCCGGGCCTGACCTCGCCGCCGCGCACCACCCGCGCCAACATACCTCTGTGGGCGCCGATCCGTTTGGACAGACCTGGCTGGTGGGCATCGAGGTGGCCACATGGTTCGCATCGGAACGTCAGCCAAAGCACCGCCTGCGGACCTATCCTTAACAACGCGCCCGACCGCAAGACCGAACTATCCAGATCCAATAACAGGTTTTCACGCAGCGCGTTGGCCTCAAGCCGGTATTGATCGTAGGCGTGTACGCCGGCGAGCAACACCTGCCGGGGCGAGAGCGCGTCCGCGTGGACATCGCCGTCCAGCCCCACGCCCGCGATCGCCACGGCGGCGGACACGACGCCGGGCGGCGCCGACCGGGCCGATCGGACCCGCAGCGATCGAACAGTGCCAATCGCCGCCACCGGTTCGGCCACATTAATGCGTTTGTCCATGGCTATTTTTTACGGCAAGTTCTGCTTAGAAAAGAAAAAAGCCACGAAACGAACGTGGCTTTTTTCTTGTCCAACCGGGCCGCGCGTCTTAGCGGTGCAGCACCAGGCCGGTAGGCAGGCTGTGCATGTAAGCTGCCAAATCCTTGATGTCCTGGTTGGTCAACGGTTTGACTTGGCCGGTCATGATGGCGTTGTTGCGCCCGTTCGGGGCGTCGCCGCGCTTGTAGGCGGTCAGCGCGTGTTCCAGGTAGTCCTTGTGCTGGCCGGCCAGTTTCGGGTATGAAGGGTCGATCGGCGATCCGAGGTCCTTGCCGTGGCAGGCGGCGCAGCTGTATTTTTCGGCCAGCGCCTTGCCGGCGTCGATGTTGCCGCCAGCGAAGGCGCTCAACGAGATGGCGGAGCAGATCAGGGCGGTGAGTATTTTTTTCATGTTCTTGTTCCTCATTTCGTCTTGGTTTGCTGCGAGTAGTATGCGGCAACGTCAGCGATGTCCTGGTCCGACAGGCTGGCGGCAATGCCCTTCATGCTCGGGTGCTTGCGATCGCCCTTTTGATAGGCTTTCAACGCGCTTTCGATATACTTGGCCGACTGGCCACCGATCATCGGCACCTGGAAAACTTCCGGGAAGGTCGCTTTGTATCCTGGGATGCCGTGGCAACCGATACACATTTCAACCTTGGCGGTGGCGGCCTTGGCGTTTCCAACGATGTCCGCCGCTGCGGCGACAGTGGCCATGCCGGCGAGCACGAGAAGTGCGATGATTTTTTTCATGGTGGCAAAGGTAATCAGTGGTAATCGGGGATAAGGCGGGTGCAAACGTTGAGCTTTACACTAACAACCTGCGATTCTAACCCAAGACGTTCCCGCAAGTCCACTTTGAATGCGCGCCGTGTGGAAGCGCAACCTCGCCGCCGCTTCCCCCCTCGCGCGCCGGCGCCGCGGGGTGACCGGGCGGGCCACCATGGCCGTTTTGCGCGGTTCTGTCTTATACTCGGCGTAACCGCAACATTCTTCCACTTTACACTGTGATCGACACGTCCATGCACGCACCTCAAGGCCAAGGCCACCGCTTCCAGGGTTCCGACAACTACGTCGCCACCGCCGACCTGAAACTGGCGGTCAACGCCGCGCTGACCTTGCAGCGCCCGCTGCTGATCAAGGGCGAGCCGGGCACCGGCAAGACCATGCTGGCCGAGGAGGTGGCGGCGGCGCTGAACATGCCGCTGATGCAATGGCACATCAAGTCGACCACCAAGGCCCAGCAGGGCCTGTACGAGTACGACGCCGTCTCGCGCCTGCGCGACTCGCAACTGGGCGACGAGCGCGTGCGCGACATCCACAACTACATCGTCAAGGGCGTGCTGTGGCAAGCCTTCACGGCGCCCGAGCCGGTGGTGCTGTTGATCGACGAGATCGACAAGGCCGACATCGAGTTCCCGAACGACTTGCTGCGCGAACTAGACCGCATGGAGTTCTACGTCTACGAAACGCGCGAGATGGTGGTGGCCAGGCACCGGCCGCTGGTGATCATCACCTCCAACAATGAAAAAGAGTTGCCGGACGCCTTCCTGCGCCGCTGCTTCTTCCACTACATCAAGTTCCCCGACAAGGACACGATGGAGCAGATCGTCGCCGTGCACTTCCCGACCCTGAAGAAGGATTTGCTGGCGCAGGCGCTGCAAACCTTTTACGCGGTGCGCGACGTCGCCGGCCTGAAGAAGAAACCGTCGACGTCGGAATTCCTCGACTGGCTGAAACTGTTGCTGGCCGAAGACATCCCGGCCGAGGCGCTGCGCAGCCAGGACGCCAAGGCGGTGGTGCCGCCGCTGCACGGCGCGCTGCTGAAAAACGAGCAGGACGTGCACCTGTTCGAGCGCCTGGTGTTCATGTCGCGGACCAACCGCTGATGCGCGCGCCCGCACCACTGACGCTGGCCTTGAACGGGGTGCGGCTCGAGCCGCTGGCGCCGCACCACGCCGACGGCCTGCGCGCGGCCGCCAGCGACGGCGAGCTGTGGAAGCTGCGCATCACCTCGGTGCCCGAACCCGAGCACGTCGACCAGTACATTTTCAAGGCCGCCGAAATGCGCCCTGCCCGCCTGGCCTTCGCCGTCGTCGACCAGGCCAGCGGCGTCGTGCTCGGCAGCACCAGCTACCACGACATCGTGCCCGAGCTGGACCGGGTCGAAATCGGCTACACCTGGTACGGCAAACGCCACCAGCGCACCCACGTCAACACCAGCTGCAAGCTGATGCTGCTGACGCACGCCTTCGAGACGCTCGGCTGCGCGCTGGTCGGTTTCCGCACCGACAACTTCAATTTCGCCTCGCAGGCGGCGATCTCCCGCCTTGGCGCCAAGCTCGACGGCGTGCTGCGCCACCACGCGCTGCGCCGCGACAACACCGTGCGCGACACCCACCTCTACAGCATCACGCGCGGCGAGTGGCCGGAAATCAAGGCGCACCTGGAATACAAGCTGAAGCGGGACTAATTACCATGTTGATCGATTTTTTCTTCACGCTCAAAGACGCCAAGATCCCGGTGTCAATCAAGGAGTTCCTGACGCTGCTGGAGGCGCTGCAACAGAACGTCATCGAGGCCTCGATGGACGACTTCTATTACCTGTCGCGCCTGACCCTGGTCAAGGACGAGGCCCATTACGACAAGTTCGACCGCGCCTTCGCCCAGTACTTCAAGGGCGTCAACGCGGCCTTCGAGAGCAACGCCGCGATTCCGCTCGACTGGCTGGTCAAGCGCATGCAGCGCGAGCTGTCCGACGAGCAAAAGGCGCAGCTGGAAAAATTCGGCTACGACAAGCTGATGGACCGCTTGAACGAGCTGCTGAAGGAGCAGAAGGAGCGCCACGAGGGCGGCAGCAAATGGATCGGCAGCGGCGGCACCTCGCCGTTCGGCAACGGCGGCACCAACCCGGAAGGCATCCGCATCGGCGGCAAGGGCGGCAGCCGCACCGCCGTCAAGGTGTGGGAGGCGCGCGCCTACAAGGACTACGACACCGAGCGCGAACTGGGCACGCGCAACATCAAGGTGGCGCTGCGGCGCCTGCGCAAGTTCGCCCGCGAGGGCGCCGAGGACGAGTTGGCGCTGGACGCGACCATCCACGCCACCGCCAGCAACGCCGGCTTCCTCGACATCAAGATGCGGCCCGAGCGCAAGAACCGCATCAAGGTGCTGATGCTGCTCGACGTAGGCGGCACCATGGACGACCACATCGAGCGCACCGAGGAACTGTTCTCGGCGGCCAAGACCGAGTTCAAGAACATGGAGTTCTTTTACTTCCACAACTGCGTCTACGATTACTTGTGGAAGAACAACCGCCGCCGCAACGCCGAGCGCTTCCCGACCTGGGACATCCTGCGCAAGTACCCGGCCGACACCAAGCTCATCTTCGTCGGCGACGCCACCATGAGTCCCTACGAAATCCTGCAACCCGGCGGCTCGGTCGAGTACAACAACGAGGAGGCCGGCGCCAGCTGGCTGGCGCGCTTCACCAGCGCCTTCCCGAAATTCATCTGGCTCAATCCGGAACCGGAGGGGCTGTGGCAATACCGCCAGTCGATTGCCGTGGTCAGGCAGTTGATGAACAACCGCATGTTCCCACTGTCGATAGAAGGGCTGGAGCGCGGCATGCGCCTGCTCAGCAAGTAAGCGCGGTTGAAAGCAACGGCAAAGTGCCGGGACCGGGCCCTCGGGGTCTGTCCCCCGGGGTGAAGCCCTTGGTTTGCATGCGCCCACGGCGCCTCGCAAGACCGCAATTTCTTACCCGATAGGCAACACGGCCATCGTATCGTGCGCCGCCTACCATCAAGTAGAATCGGCAATGCACTCTCGGCAACAAGCCGCGGCGGCCCCTGCGGGCCGCGCGCCGACTGCACAGAATTCATCATTGAGGAGTGTCTATGCAAAGCATCTTATCCATTGCATCCGATCTGTCCTGGCCGTTCGCCATCGCCCTGGCCTGGGTCGCCGGCGAGTTCGGCCACCGCTGGACCGGTCTGCCGCGCATCAGTTTTTACGGCGTGGTCGGCTTCGCGCTGGCGCAAACCCAGCTGGGCGTGTTGCCGCACGTCGGCAGTGGCCCGATGCTGGTGCTGGCCGACGTCGCCTTCGGCCTGATCCTGTTCGAGCTGGGCTACCGCATCAACCTGCGCTGGCTGTCGAACAACCCGTGGATCGCCGTGGCCGGCCTGGTCGAGTCGATCGGCACCTTCGCCGTGGTCTACCTGATCGCCGTCGAATTCAACGTCGCAACCGTGTCGGCGCTGCTGCTGGCGGCGCTGTCGATGTCGACCTCGCCGGCGACGATCATGCGCGTCATCAACGAGGAGCGCAGTTCCGGCCAGGTCAGCGAACGCGTCATGCACATGTCGGCGCTGAACTGCGTGCTGGCCGTGTTCACCTTCAACGTCATCGTTGGCTACCGCATGTTCCACAACTCCGGCGACTTGCTCGACGCCAGCATGAGCAGCTTCACCATGCTACTGGCCTCGGCCGGCGCCGGCGCCGTCTTCGGCATCGTCGTGCCGGCCATGCTGCGCCGCCTCGGCAACATGGCGCAGGACGCCACCGTCGCCTTCGCGCTATCGGTGATCCTGCTCGTCGCCATCACCTACAGCACCCGCCTGTCGCCGCTGCTGGCGACGCTGGTGTTCGGCCTGGTGGCGCGCCACCGCCGCGTCGCCTTCAGCCAAGCCCAACGCAACTTCGGCGCCCTCGGCGAACTGCTGACGGTGCTGCTGTTCGTGTTCGCCGCCTCGACGCTGGAATGGCCGAAGGTGGTGGCCGGCGCCGGCCTGGCGCTGGCGATGATCGCCGGGCGCCTGTTCACCAAGATCATCGGCGTGGGCGCGTTCTCGCACGTCAGCGGCATTTCCTGGCGCAAGGGCGTGCTCACCGGCATGGCGCTGACGCCGGTGTCGGTATCCGTGGTGCTGCTGGTCGAACACGCGCGCCACCGCGGCGTCGGTTTCGCCGAGGAACTCAGTTCGCTGGCCGCCTTCGTCCTGATCCTCGAACTGCTCGGCCCCATCCTCATCCAGCGCGCCCTGATCTGGGCCAAGGAAACCCATAACGAACAGGAGCGCTAACATGTCGCTAGAACCGTTTAGCCAATCGGCCGCGCTGACCTTCGGCGTCGAACTGGAATTGCAACTGGTGAACCTGTCGGACTTCGACCTGACCGCCGCCAGCCCGGACTTGCTGCATCTGCTGGGCAAGAACCCCTTCCCCGGCAACGTCACGCCGGAAATCACCGAATCGATGATCGAGATCAATTCGAGCGTGCATACCGAGCACGCGCCGCTGCTGGCGCAGTTGCAGGAAATCCGCGACACGCTGGTGGCCGCCGGCGACAAGCTCAACATCGGCATCAGCGGCGGCGGCACCCACCCGTTCCAGCAGTGGGCCGCGCAAAAGATTTTTTCCAAGCCGCGCTTCAAGGAGATTTCCGAACTGTACGGCTACCTAGCCAAGCAATTCACCATCTTCGGCCAGCATGTGCACATCGGCTGCGCCTCGGGCGACGACGCGATGTTCCTGCTGCACTCGCTGAACCGCTACATTCCGCACTTCATCGCGCTGTCGGCCTCGTCGCCGTTCGTGCAGGGGCGCGACACGCTGTTCGACTCGGCGCGCCTGAACTCGGTGTTCGCCTTCCCGATGAGCGGACGGGCGCCGTTCACGCTGAGCTGGGACGAGTTCGCCAACCAGTACTTCGCCAAGATGGAAAAGACCGGCATCATCAAAAGCATGAAGGATTTCTACTGGGACATCCGGCCCAAGCCGGAGTTCGGCACCATCGAACTGCGCGTGTGCGACACGCCGCTGACGGTGGAGCGCGCCGCCGCGCTGGCGGCCTACCTGCAGGCGCTATGCCGGCACCTACTGGAGCGGCGCGAGGCGGCGCCGGCCGAGGACGACTATCTGGTCTACAACTACAACCGCTTCCAGGCTTGCCGCTTCGGCCTGGACGGCGCCATCACGCACCCGAAAACCTATGAAACGATGTCGCTGCGGGAAGACATCATGACGACGCTGCGCAAGATGGAGCCGCACGGTGAGGCGCTGGGCAGCACGGCGGCGCTGAAGCACCTGTCCGACGTCACCAAGCTATGGAGCGACGCGCAATACCTGCGCACCCAGTACGACCGCCAGGGCAGCGCCGAGGGCATGGTCGACGCCGCCATCCGCAGCTTCCGCGGCGAGCCGATGCATTTTTAACGGCGCCCGCGCCATGGCGGCGCGCGGCGACCAACTGTTCCAAGTCAGGAACGGCCGCGTCCCCGTCTACAAGAAGGCAGGCAAAGCAACATGCCTTGCCTGGCATGCGCCGGCACGACGCGAGGCATCCCTCCCGCCGTCAGTTCAAACTGGCGGTGGCGTGTGCTGCGCCCAAAGCAGCGCGTTTTTCGCGCCGTCCGGTTCGCCGCGCCAGTTCTCCACTTTCCGTTTCGGGTCGAACGGCCAGTCATGCCGAGCTCGCGCGATCGCCGTCTCGGCCCAACCAACCGGCGTGTCGCCGCGCGGCTGGTCGTAGGCGTCGTCGGGCGCGATGGCGCTGACCGCCCCTACCGACTTTGGCCACAGCGGATCGCGGCAAGTCCACAACGCCATCAAGCGGTGGCTCGTGGAAAACAGGATCAGCGGCATCATGATCAGCCGAAACACGGTGCCGGCGGTAAAACCCATCTCGTACATGCAGAACAAGAGGCTCTCGCGCATGTTCTCGCGCTCGCTGAAAAACAGTGGCGGTGACGGCAGGTCGGCCGGCCCCTTGTTCATGTATTCGCACCAGTAATTCCATTGCGACAGCAGCCCCTCCAGGTTTCGCTTGGCCTCCCACTGGCGGCCGAGGGCGAAGGCGCGCACCACGTTGCCCTGCTCGTCAACCGAGTAGTGCCGGATGTGATACGAGTCGTCGGTTGCCTTGTCGCTCCGGTGCATGCAAAAAATCGATTGCGCGTTCCATGGCACTTCCCACGTCGCGTCACCTTCGCCGGGCTTGGCGAAGAAGCGCCGGCGCCGTATCGTGTGGATTTTTTGCTCTTTCCGGTGGAAACGGATGGGCCGGCGTTTGAGGGAAAAAAACTCGTCGCGGCCAAATTTGAAGGCGACATAGGAAAAACCCACAATGGAAACTAAAATAGTTAAATAGAGAAAAATTAATCCGCCATCCATTGTTTTTGGTGACTGTTCAGCCGCTATGCGGCAAGCGGGATAGGATTACCGTTGAAGGCCCGGAGCAGAACCTCAAGCATGCCATGGCCTTGCTTGCGTAGC
>NZ_JBJXIB010000044.1:0-40605 GCF_046115965.1 Janthinobacterium sp. CG_23.3
GCCTCAGCAGCGGCAGCGTAGGAGGTCCTACCAGCGTCATCCCTTCGCGCACGCCGCCCAGCGACACCACCGCCGGGAGGCGCGGGTGGGGCGGGCGGCCCGCGCCGGCGGCGCCGCCGTGGGTGCGGAACAGCGTGAGCTTCATCGACACGCCGACCCAGAAGAAGCGCAGGAAGGTCAGCGCGACGGTCAGCACGACGACGTACAGCGGCAGCTTCCAGGCGCTGCCGACGCCGACGTCGGCGGCCGCCGCCGGCAGGCTGGCGATGGTGGCCGGCAATTGCGCGCCGAGCATGACGAAGATCACGCCGTTGAGCACCAGTTGCACGGTGTCCCAGACGGCGCCGCGCTGCATGCGCGTGGCCGCCAGCGGCCGGCCGATCAAGTCGGCGTAGTGCATCGACACGCCGGCCGCGGCGGCGGCCAGGATGCCGGAGCCGTGGATGGCCTCGGCGCCCAGGTAAGCGGCGAAGGGGATCAGCAGGCTGATGAGGATTTGCAGGCCCGGCTCCTCGCCGACCTTGCTGACCAGCCAGCGGTTGACAAAGCCGACGCCCCAGGCGATCGCCAGGCCGACCAGGACGCCGCCGCCGGCGGCCTGGACGAAGCTGAGCGCCGCCGTCTGCACCGAGAAGGTGCCGGTCAGCGCAGCGCCGACGGCGAAGCTGAAGCAGACCAGGCCGGAGGCGTCGTTGAGCAGCGATTCGCCCTCGAGGATGTGCATCAGGCGCGGCGGCACCGGGTTGCCGCGGGCGATGGCCGAGACCGCCACCGGGTCGGTCGGCGACAGGATCGCGCCGAGCGCGAAGCCGACCGCCAACGGCACCGCCGGTATCAGCCAGTCGATCAGCACGCCCATGCCGAGCACGGTAAACAGCACCAGGCCGATGGCCAGCAACAGGATCGGCCCGGCGTCGCTGAAGAAGGCGCCCTTGGGAATACGCCAGCCGTCCAGGAACAGCAGCGGTGGAATGAACAGCAGGAAAAAGATCTGCGGGTCGAGCGGCAACTGCATGCCGAACAGCGCGGCCAGGCCGGTGCCGGCGGCGATCTGGATCAGCGGCAGCGGCACGCTGACCCAGCGCAGGCGCGCCGTGAAGCCGCACAGCACGACGGTCAGCACCAGGATCAGGATGATTGTGACGGTATGCATGGGTGGCGGGTCGAAGCGGCTGCCTCTTAACTTTAGGGAAACAAATTATACGGCGCGGCGTGCCCGCCGCGCCAGTGCGGCGCGGCGTTTGCGCTGGCGCAGTGGCGGCGCGCCCGCCGGCGCAACCCGCGCGCCGGCGGGCGGTCAAACCCGTGATGGCGACGGCAAGCGACAAGGAGGGGGGGGCGGCGGCATGGCCAGGGCAAGATTGAAGCGCTTCAAGGACCGCGAGCAGGCCGGTGCCTTGCTGGCGAAGCGGCTGGCGCGCTACGCGGGGCGGGCCGACGCCATCGTGCTGGCGCTGCCGCGCGGCGGCGTGCCGGTGGGCGCGGCGGTGGCCGCCGCGCTGGGCGTCGAAGTCGACATCCTGGTGGTGCGCAAGCTCGGCTTGCCCTTGCGCGAGGAACTGGCGATGGGGGCGGTCGCCAGCGGCGGCCTGCGCGTGCTGCAGGACGACGTGCTGCGCGCCTTCCCCGTGCCGGACGCGCTGATCGAGGCGGCCACGCGGCACGCGCTGCGCGAGATCGTCCGGCGCGAGCTGCGCTACCGGCGCGGCCGGCCGGCGCCGGCCTTGGCCGGGCGTATCGTCATCGTCGTCGACGACGGCGTGGCGACGGGCGCGACCATGCGCGCTGCGGTACAATTGGTACGCTAGGCGCATCCGGCACGGCTGGTCGTTGCGGTGCCGGTGTGCGCGCGGGAGGCGCGGGAGCAATTGGGGGCGCTGGTTGATGAATGCATCTGCCTGAGCGTGCCGCAGCCATTCGGGGCCGTCGGTGCATGGTATGGCAACTTCGAGCAAATCAGCGACGCGGAGGTGGAAACCATGCTGCGGGATTGCTGGCGCGACGCGCCGGCCGACTCCGCGGCGCCGGGGCGGCGCAAGCGCGGCCCTGGGAACTGACGGGGGCGGCGATGGAAGAGCAATTGGTCAGTATCGAGGTGGACGGGGTGCGCTTGGCGGGCGTGCTGGGACTGCCGGTCAAGGCGATGGGCGTGGTGTTGTTCGCGCACGGCACCGGCAGCGGCCGCCTGAGTCCGCGCAACAACGAGGTCGCCTGCGCGCTGCAGCAGGCGGGCATGGCGACGCTGCTGCTCGACCTGCTCAATCCGCAAGAGGAAAAGGACTTCTACACCCGCTTCGACGTCACGCTGCTGACGCAACGGCTGGGCAAGGCGGCCGACTGGCTGGCCGGGCACGACGACGCGCGCGGTTTGCAGCTGGGCCTGTTCGGCGCCAGCACCGGCGCGGCGGCGGCGCTGCAACTGGCGGCCTGGCGCGGCGCCGACATCGCCGCCGTGGTGTCGCGCGGCGGCCGTCCCGACCTGGCCGGGCGGCCGGCGCTGGAGGCGGTGAAGGCGCCGACGCTGCTCATCGTCGGCGGCCTCGACAACGACGTCATCAGCCTGAACCGCATGGCCTTCGGCGCGCTGCACTGCGACAAACAACTCGAAGTGATCAACGGCGCCACCCACCTGTTCGAGGAGCCGGGCGCGCTGCGCGAGGTCGCCGCGCTGGCCACAAGCTGGTTCACGCGGCAATTCGCCGGCAAGGCCTAGGCGCGCCGGCGACGCGTGCAAAACCAGCGACAAAGAGCCGGGTCCGACCCCGGGGCGGGGGGCGGCGGTGGTTTGATTGCGCCGAGCGGCCCGCCCGCGCTCGGCAACCGTCCCCCCCTTAAAACTTGCTCAGCAACTGCACGTACACCATGCGCGGCGCGCCCACCATCTGGCCCTTGTTGGTATCGGTGGTGCGGGTGAAATAACGCTTGTCGTTCACATTGTTCACGCCCAGTTGCCATTCCAGCGCCGGCGTGCCGGCGAACTTGCGGCTGATCTGGGTCTGCCACAGCCGGTAGCCGGGAATGACACCGGTCGAGCCGTCGGCGCTGGCGGCAACGGTGTTCAGCTCGTCGCCGAACTGCCGCGACTGGTGCGTCGTCGACAGCTTGACGGTCCAGCCGCCCAGCGCGTAGCGCAGGCCCAGCGTGTCGGTGTTGCGCGAATAGTAGGGCAGGTCGTTGCCGGCGTTGGCGCCGGCCTCGATGGTGGCCTTGGTGTAGGCGTAGGTGGCGTAGGCGTTCAAGCCGGCCAGCGCGCCGGCCCGGCCGAAGGTGTAGTCGACGCTGGTCTCCAGGCCGCGGTGGTGGGTCTTGCCCAGGTTCAGGTAATACTTCTCGGTGGCCTGGTACTGGAACTGGTTGTCAAAGCGCATGTCGAACACGGTTGCCTCGGCCTTCCAGTCCTTGCGGTTCAGGCGCGCGCCCAGTTCGACGGTCTTGGCCAGCTCCGGGCGCAGCGATTTGCCCGACGGGCTCAGGTTCAGGTGCGCATGCTGGATGCTGCCGAACGAGGTGTTGTAATTGCCGAACAGCGTCACCTGCTTGCTGAGCAGATAGGCCACGTTCAGCACCGGCAGGGCCTTGCTGGCGCCGACTTCCTCGCTGGCGCCGGTCAGCAGATCGACCCGGCCCATCTTGATGTCCTCGACGCGCAGGCCCGGCGTGACGCGCCATTTGCCCAGGTGAATCTGGTCGTCGACATAGGCGGCGTGCGCGTCGGTGCTGTTGTCGGAGCGCCGCGTCACGGTCTCGATATTGGTTTTCAGCACGCGCGTGCTGCTGCTTTCGTCGGCGCGCTCGCGCAGGTAGCGGTAGCCCAGCGTGACGTCGTGGCGCATGCCGCCCAGTTGCAGGCTGTGCGTATAGCGCGGCTCGATGCCGTTAACGTCGTAGTTGCGCGGCTGGGTGGCGACGCTCTTGGCGTCGGCGTCGGCCTTGTCGGCCAGCACGCTGGCGCGCAAGCTCTGGTGGTAGAAGGCGCGCACCTCGAACTCCTGCGTGGCCGACAGGGCGTTGACGTAGCCGACGTCGACGCCGTTGCGGCGCCCGCTCCAGGCGTCGTGGCTGCGCACCGACTGGAACGGATCGGCGGCGTATTGCGCCGTCGTCAGGCCGCCGGGGATGGCCGATGCCGCCTCGTAGTGGCTCAACTTGCCGTAGACCTCGGCGCTGGGGCTCAGTTGGTAGCGCCATTTCAGCGCCAGGTCGTCGACCTGCTCGTCGCTGTGCGGGCGCCAGGCGCTGCCCCGGGTGGCCGAATACAGCAGGGCCAGGCCGAGGCCGGCCTCGTTGCGTCCGCCGACGAAGGCGCTGTACTGGCGGCTGCCGCCGCCTTCGGCGTAGCTGTTGTAGCGTACGCTGGCGTCGGCCGCCAGGGCCTGGTCGGGGATGGCGCGGGTCTTGAAATTGATGACGCCGCCGACGTTTTGCGGGCCGTAGCGCACCGCCGCGCCGCCGCGCACGACGTCGACCGACTCGACGTTGTTCAGGCTGACCGGCGCGAACGACAGGTGCGGCTGGCCGTACGGCGCCACGGCCATCGGCAAGCCGTCGAGCAGCACGGTCGAGCGCGGCGAATAGCGCCCCTCCAGGCCGCGCACGCCGATATTCAGGGAAATCGAGCTGCCGCCACTGGACGAGTTATCAGTTACCTGCACGCCCGGCACGCGCCGCATGACGTCGCCGATATTGCTGGCGCCGGAGTCGGAGATCGCTTCGCGCTCGACCAGGGTACGCGCGCCGGCGAAATTCTTGACCTTGTTTTGCAGGCCGGAACCCAGCCAGTTGCCGTTGATCTGGACCGTTTCCATCGCCGCGTCGGGCGTCGGCGCGGCGCCCTGGGCGGACGCGTTCATCGCGGCCAGCATGGCGCAGGCGGTGGCGGTCAAGGTGTGGCGGGGAAGCTGTTTCATGGGTGGCTCTTTCGGTTGCTGTCGATGCGCTCAATGCGAATCAAATGATAATCATTCTCATTTTAACATTGGGCGTATCTCCAGGGCAAGGCGCGGCCGTGCCGTGGCGGTAACAGCAAGAGTGGAGGGCGTGCTGGCGCAAAGCGACGGTGCCGCGAACGTGAATCAAAACCAGCGGCGCACGCGCGGGCTTGATTTCGGTGTTGGCGGCACGCCAGCTCGGCGTTTAGTTGGCGCCGTTCAAGGACTTGGCGTGGAAGCGCAGGTGCTCGTCGACAAAGGTCGAGATGAAGTAGTAGCCGTGGTCGTAGCCGGCGTGGCGGCGCAGTTGCAGCGGCTGGCCGGCGGCGCGGCAGGCCGCTTCGAAGACGTCCGGGTACAACTGCTCGGCCAGGAATTTGTCGCCCAGCCCCTGGTCGATCAAGATGCCGCCGGGGAAGGGCGCGCGCAAGCCCGCCATCAGCGCGCTGGCGTCGTATTGCGCCCAGTTGGCCTGGTCGGCGCCGAGGTAGCCGTTAAAGGCCTTCTTGCCCCACGGGCACAAGGTCGGCGCGGCAATCGGGGCGAACGCCGACACCGAGCGGAACAGCGTCGGATTGCGCAGCGCCAGCGTTAGCGCGCCGTGACCGCCCATCGAGTGGCCGAAAATGCCGACCTTGCCGGGATCGACCGGCAGTTCGCGCAGCACCAGTTCGCGCAATTCGAGGATGTAGCTGTACATCTTGTAGTGCCGGTCCCACGGCGCCTCGGTGGCGTCGACGTAGAAGCCGGCGCCGACGCCGAAGTCCCAGCTGTCGGCCTCGCCGGGCACGGCCGCGCCGCGCGGGCTGGTGTCGGGCGTGATCAAGATCATGCCCTCGCTGGCGGCGGCCCGTTGCGCGCCGCCCTTGGCCATAAAGGTTTCTTCCGTACAGGTCAGACCGGCCAGGTAGAACAGCGCCGGCAAGCTGGCGCCGGCGGGCGCGCCCGGCAGGTAGACCGAAAAGCGCATCGGCAAGCCGACCGCGCTGGAATCGTGGCGGTAAAAACGCTGCACGCCGCCAAAACAGGCGTGTTCACTGAGCAATTCGAGCATGCTTTCTCCTATCGAATCCGACAGTATAGCCAGAGTGGCGCTGCGGTGGCCGGCGCTGAATTGCGCTTAAGACCCGCGCCCGGCTCGACGCGACGCTGAGCGCGGCGCCTTGCCGCCGGCCAGATAGGCCGGCCTAGGCCGGGGCGAGGCGCTGGACCAGCGCGGGCAGCACCTGCTCGGCCGGCGCCTCGGTCTTGAAAGACAGCAAATGGTCGGCGCGCGTCATGCCCAGATTGATGGCGGCGACGGGCCTCCCGGCGGCGGCCGCCATCCTGCACAGGCGAAAGCTCGAAAACACCATCACCGACGAACCGACCACCAGCAGCGCGTCGGCGCGCGCCAGCGCCTGCTCGGCGGCGGCGCTGCACGCCGGCGCCACGCCGTCGCCGAAAAACACCACGTCCGGCTTCAGCGTGCCGCCGCAACGGGCGCACCGCGGCGCCCGGAAATCGGCCAGGCAGGCCGGCTCCAGATGGGCGTCGCCGTCGGGCGCCGGCAGCGCCACCGCGCCGGCCATGGACGGATTGTCGTTCTCCAGCTGCGCCTGCACCAGGCGGCGCGTGAAGCGCGCGCCGCAATCGAGGCAGAGCACGGCGTGGATACTGCCGTGCAGTTCGACGAGGTCGGCGCTGCCGGCGCGCTGGTGCAAACCGTCGACGTTTTGCGTCACCAGGCCTGCCAGGCGGCCGTCCGCCTGCAGCGCGGCGATGGCGCGATGGCCGGCGTTCGGCGCGGCCGCCGCCAGCGTCGGCCAGCCCGCCATGCTACGCGCCCAATAGCGCCGCCGCACCGCCTCGTCGCGGCGGAATTCCGGCCCCTGCACCGGCGCGTTGCCGCGCCGCGCGCCGCTGCGGTCGCGGTAATCGGGAATGCCGGAAGCCGTGCTGAGACCGGCGCCGGTGAGCACCAGCACCTTTGGATAGCGGGCGAACAAGTCGACCAGTTCGCCGGCGCAAGCTGCCGCCATCTGCGGCGTCATGGCGGCACTCATGGGGCGCCTCCTTCGGGCGCTGGCGCGGCCAGCACGCCGGATGTGGCGGCCAGTGCGCGCATGCCCGGTCCCGGGGCAAGGTCTAAAGTCAGGGGCTGCATAGTGAAGCCATACTACCACCGCGCGGCGCCCGGGGTGGCAGCAAGCAAAGCGCCGCCGCCGCGGCCAAAAAATGAATTCTTTGCTGAATCCTAAATTATCTTAAATACAATTATTAATCATATATCAATATTGAAACCCGCCGACGCCATATTCTGGAATGGCAGTGTGCGCTATGCCCGCTGTTTCCCCACAACCATTTCAAGGCGGACCCATGAAAACGTCCCGTATTCTCTATCCACTTGTTGCGCTGGTCTGCGCGATTTGCGCCCACGCCGCCTCGGCGGCGGTCGTGCTGGCGCAAGGTTTCGACGACGTCGACGCGCTCGACGGCTGGCTGCTGGTGAACCGCAGCGAACCTCCCGGCATGTCCTGGTTCCAGGGCAATCCGGGCGTATTCGCCGCCCAGTCCGGCCCTGCCGATTCCTATATCGGCGCCAATTTCGAGAGCGCGCAAGGCGACAGCGGCGGCGTCGACAACTGGCTGATCACGCCGCTGCTGGCGCTGGCGGGGCCGACGCAACTCTTGTTCTACACGCGCGGCGCGGCAACGCCCGGCTTTCACGACATGCTCGAGGTGCGCTTCGGCCAGGGCGACACGGCGGACCCGGCCACCTTCGCGCAAATCCTCGTCAGCGTGGGGGCGGGCGGCTATCCGGACAGCTGGCAGCGCTTCGTCGTCGGCGTCAACGTCGTCGGCGGCGGCCGGTTCGCCTTCCGCTACACCGGCCCGGCCGCCGCCGCCGACTACATCGGCATCGACAGCGTGGTCATCACCAGCGTGCCGGAACCGGGCGCCTACGCCTTGTTCGGCGCCGGTCTGGCGCTGTTGCTGTGGCGCCGCCAGGGCCGCCGCCGCGCCGCCGCGGCCGCCCTGGCGCTGGCCGCCTTGGGTATAGCGCCGGCGGCCGGCGCCGGCGAGCCGCAGAGCATGGTGGTGGTGCGCGACGCCGCCAGCGGCCGCTTGCGCGCGCCCACCGCCGCCGAGTTCAAGGTCTTGCAGGAGAGCGCGCCGTCGGGTGCGGCGACGCGCAGCCGGACGGACGCGCCGGCGCAGATCGAGTTACGCGCCGACGGCACCCGCCGCGTCCACCTGGGCGACCGCGCCACCGTCTATACCACCAGCGGCCGCGACGCCGCCGACGCCAGCCACCAGCAATGCGCGGCCGCGCCCGAGGCCGGCGCCGCGCTGGACCACGCCACCACCCACGCCGAGGAGCACCGCCATGAAGCCGACTAAACGCGCCGTATTGCAACACGCCATCGCGGCGCTGTCGCTGTGTTGCCTGGCACTGGGCGGCGCCCGGGCCGACGTCGTCATTACCATCGTCAACGCCAACCTGGCGGGGGAGGGCTTCAACGACCCGACCCCGGCCGATCCGGTCGGCGGCAACGCCGGCACCACCCTGGGCGCGCAGCGCCTGATCGCCTTCCGCCACGCCCTCGACATCTGGGGCGCCAAGCTCGACAGCGCCGTGCCGATCCGCGTCATGGGCTCGTTCCAGCCGCTGCCGTGCAACGCCTCGAGCGGCGTGATCGGCAGCGCCGGCGCGTGGGACGTCTACGCCGACTTCCCGGCCGCGCCGAAGAGCAACACCTGGTATCCGGCGGCGCTGGCGAACAAGCTGGCCGGCGTCGACCTGTCGGCCGCGGCCGATCCGCACATCGTGGCGTATTTCAATTCGCGCCTGGGGCTGGCGCCGGATTGCCTGCCGGGCCTGCCGTTCTACCTGGGACTGGACAACCAGCACGCCGACGCGATCGATTTCGTCACCGTGTTGCTGCACGAAATGGGGCACGGCCTCGGCTTCCAGACCTTCACCGACGAGCGGAGCGGGCAGTTCCTCGCTGGCCTGCCGTCGGTGTGGGACCACTACCTGCTGGACAACCGGCTCAACCAGGTGTGGGTGAACATGACGGCGCCGCAGCGCGCCGCGTCCTCCGTCAGCGGGCGCGGCCTGTCGTGGAGCGGCCCGCGTGTCACATCGGCGGCGCCCTCGGTGCTCGGGCCGAAATCGCGCCTGACCATTGGCGGCGTGGCGGCCGGCGCGGCGGCCGGGCAGTACGAGGTCGGCGACGCCTCGTTCGGTGCGCCGCTGGGCGCCACCCCCGTCACCGGCCAGGTGATGCCGGTGCTCGACCAGCGCGACGGCCGCGGCCTGGCCTGCGCGCCGCTTAGTCCGGCAAACGGGGCGGCGCTCAGGCAGAGCGTGGCGCTGGTCGACCGCGGCGGTTGCGCCTTCGTCGACAAGGCGAAGAACCTGCAGGAGGCCGGCGCCGTCGCCATGATCGTGGTCAACAACGTGCCGGGCGATGCGGCCGGGCTGGGTGGTGACGACGACGGCGTGACGATTCCCGCCGTGATGGTGAGCCAGGCCGACGGCAACGCCATCCGCGCCGCGCTGCATCGCCGCTCGCGCAGCGCGTCGGGCGTGCTCGCCAGCCTCGACGTCGACCCGTCCAGGTTGGCCGGCACCGATCTACGCAACCGCATCCTGATGTACACCCCGCCGCTGTTCCAGCCGGGGTCGTCGGTGTCGCACTACACCACGGCGGCCAAGCCGAACCAGTTGATGGAGCCGTTTATCAACGACGACCTGACGCACCAGGTCGAGCCGCCGCGCGACCTGACGCTGCCCTTGCTGCAGGATATAGGCTGGTAGCACGCGGGTAGCGGCGTAACCGGACGGCGGCGCTACCCGCCGCCCGCATTTCCCTTCCGCACTCCGGCCGGCCGCCGGGCCTGATCTGTCGCATAAATCTCAACGCGGTGAATTAGCGCTTTCAAGTTTTTCAGCATAGTAATATAGTGAAAGCATGACGTAGCTCAATGCCCGCGAGCAAGAAACGTCGTGTGCCGCCGCCCGCGGCAGGCTTTCAGAAGGAGTATCCAGAATGTCTCACTCTTCCGTGCTCGATCGCCTGCTGCTATGGCAAAAGTTCGTCATCGTCAGCTTGATCGCCTTGGTGCTGACCGCCATCCCCACCTATATGTACACGCGCGAGGCGGCCAAAACGCTGGACGCCGCCTTGATGGAGAGGGACGGCCTGGCGCCGGTTGCCGCCGTCCTGAAAGTGATACAGCAGACGCAACAGCACCGCGGCCTGTCGGCGCTGGTGCTCGGCGGCGTCGACAGCGCCAAGGAACAGCGCGACGCCAAACAGCAGGCGGCCGACCTGTCCTACGGCGAGGTGGCGCACATCGTCAAGAACTTGAACGACAAGGCCATCAACGCCGCCTGGGAGCCCGCCGCCAGGGATTGGGAAACCCTGCGCGACAACGTCAGCAAGCGCAGCATCACGGTGCCGGCCAGCTACGCCGCGCACACCGCGCTGGTGCCGAAGTTATTGATGGTAAACGACCTGATCGCCGATTACTATGCCTTGAGCCTGGACCCCGACCTGGACAGCTACCAATTGATCCAGTCGATGTATTACCAGTTGCCGTATCTGACCGAGGAACTCGGCAAGATGCGCGCGAAGGGCGCCGGCCTGCTGGCAAAGAAGTCCGCGACGCCGGCCGACAAGTTCGTTCTTTCGGGCATTATCGCCCGCGTACAGGACCGCCTGAGCCAGACCCTCGTGTCGTTCAATAAGGCGGCGGCGGCCAATCCGGCGCTGGGCCACCGGCTCGCCCCCGCCATGCAGGACCTGGTCAACCAGGCCCACGGCGCGATGCAGTTGGCGAGAGAAAAAATCGTCACGCCGGACACGCTCGATTTTTCCGGTTCGGACTATGTGAAGGCGACGACCGACGCCATCAACGCGCAGTTCAGCGCCAACGAGATGGCGAGCAAGGAGTTGAAAGGCTTGCTGGAGGCGAAGATCGCCGATCTGCGCAGCAGCCGTTGGATGATGGCGGCGGCCATGCTGGGGCTGATCGGCCTGGCCGGGCTGATCCAGTATCTGGTCTCGGTGTCGGTTAGCGCGCCGCTGTCGAAGGCGATCGCGGTCGCGCAACTGGTGGCGAAAGGCGACCTGACGTCGCGCTTCGATGTGGTCGGCAGCAACGAGACCGGCCAGTTGCTGCGGGCCTTGAAGGACATGAACGAGAGTTTGCAGAAGCTGGTCGGCGACGTGCGCAAGAATATCGACAACATCGGCGGCGCCTCCCAGGACATCGCCTCCGGCAACGCCGACTTGTCGGCGCGCACCGAGTCGCAGGCCTCCAGCCTGGAGGAAACCGCCTCGTCGATGGAGCAGCTGACCTCGACCGTCAAGCAGAACGCCGACAGCGCCAAGCAGGTCAACTTGCAGGTCATGACCGCTTCGGGCGTGGCCGTCAAGGGCGGCGAAGTGGTGGCGCAGGTGGTGCAGACGATGGCCGACATCAACGGCAGCTCGCGCAAAATCGTCGACATCATCGGCGTCATCGACGCCATCGCCTTCCAGACCAATATCCTGGCCCTGAACGCCGCTGTCGAGGCGGCGCGGGCCGGCGAGCAGGGCCGCGGCTTTGCCGTGGTCGCCTCCGAGGTGCGCAACCTGGCGCAGCGCTCGGCCGTCGCCGCCAAGGAAATCAAGCAATTGATCAACGACAGCGTCGAAAAGGTCGACCTCGGCAACAAGCTTGCCGACCAGGCCGGCAAATCGATGGGCGAGATCGTCGCCAGCATCAGCGGCGTGACCACCATCATGGCCGATATCCTCAGCGCGTCGCAGGAGCAGTCGCTGGGCATTGAGCAGGTCAACGAGGCGGTGATCCAGATGGACCATATGACGCAGCAGAATTCGGCCCTGGTCGAGCAGGCGGCGGCGGCGTCCGAGAGCCTCAACGAGCAGGCGCAGTTGCTGGTGCAGGCGATGAGCATCTTCCGGCTGGGCGAACCCGCGCCGGCGGCCGCCCGGCCGGCGCGCACGCCGCGGCCGCCGCCGGCGCCTGCGCGCGCGGCGCTCGGCCACGCGGCCGCGAAGAAACGCCCGCTGCCCACCTGATCCCGCCGGTTTTGCCGTGTGCTGTTGACCTCTCAACGCCGCTTGTACCATCCAAGGAGACGATGCAATGAATAAATTGATCGCAGGGCTGCTGGCCGCTAGCGTGCTGGCCTTTTCCCCCGCCTTTGCCACCGACGACGCCGCCGCCGCCATCGCGATGGTCGAGAAGGGCGCCGGCTATATGAAAAAAAGCGGCAAGGACGCGCTGATCAAGGCGGTGAACGCGAAAAGCCCCGAGTTCGTCAGCGAACGCTTGTACCTGACAGTGCGCGCGCTGGACGGCACGCAACTGGCCCACCCGGTCAATCCCAAGCTGGTGGGCAAAAACCTGGTGGTGCTGCCCGACGCCGACGGCAAGCTGTTCCGCAAAGAAATCATCGACCAGGCCCAGGCCAAGGGCAGCGGCTGGGTGGATTACCGCTACAACAATCCGACCTCCGGCGAAGTGGAAAAGAAATCCACGTACTTCCTCAAAAGCGGCGACGTGATCCTGGAAGCGGGCATCTACAAGGGCAAATAGCGGCGGGAATGGTCGCGCCGCACGCCGGCGCTACACGCCAACAGGAGCGGCGCCGGGTCCCGGCGTTAGTCCGTTCCCGCCTGCTGCACCAGGCCCATCGCAAAACGGCCTTCGCCGACCGACCAGTCCGAGTAATCGTTCTCGTGCATGAAAATCAGCACGTCCTTGGGCGAGACCTTGGCGCCGCTCTTCAGGTTGCGGGCGATGGCGGCGTACAACTCGCGCTTCATGGCGTCGCTGCGGCCGCGGCGCAGCGTGATCTCGACCACCACCACGCGCTCCGAGCGGGCGATGCCGTTGAAGGTGCGGCTGCACCAGAACTGGTGCGACTGGTACTCGGACAGCATATTGAACAGCTCGTCCTCCGGCATGCCGATGCTCTCGACCAGGGCCCGGTGGATGCCGTCGACGATGGCTTGGCGCTGTTCCTGGCTGGTGTCTTGGTGAACGTTGGTACGAATGAACGGCATGGGCGTTTTCCTCACAATTAAATGAAATCCGGTAACATGGCCGCGGCCACGCCGGAGATGTATTGTGGCAAACCGGAAAGCCCGCCGAAAAGCGATATTTACTCACCACATAAGTGCCGAAAACTCACAATGAAACGCCGCCTGCCACCGTTGAACTCCCTGCGCGCCTTCGAGGCCGCGGCCCGGCTGGGGCGCATGACGGCCGCCGCCGAGGAACTTGCCGTCACGCCCGGCGCCATCAGCCGCCAGGTGCGCCAGCTTGAGCAGGTGCTGGGCGTGAGCCTGTTCGAAGGCTCGAAGAACCAGCCGCTGCTGACGGCCGCCGCCAAGACCCTCCTGCCCGAACTGACGGCGGCGCTGGACCGGATCGAGGCGGCGGTGCGCGCCGTCAGCGACGACGCGGCCGGCACGCTGGACGTGTCGTGTTTCAGCACCTTCACCGTGAAATGGTTGATACCGCGCCTGTACCGTTTCAACGCGCTGCACCCCGACATCGAGATCCGCCTGAGCGCGGCCGAGCGGGCCGGCGACGTCGACCGCGAGCGATACGACCTCGTCATCACCGCCGCCGACGCCGCCAACGGCGACGGTGACGGCGTGCTGGCGCTGTTCGACGAACGCCTCGGCCCGGTGCTGGCGCCGTCGCTGGCGGCCCGGATCGCCTTGCTGGCGCCGGCCGACATCCTCGGCCAGCCGCTGCTGCACACCCGCACGCGCCTGAACGCCTGGCAAATGTGGGGTGAATCGCTGGGCTGCGCGGTGCCCGTCCAGGCCGGCCCGGAATTCGAACACTATTACTTCACGTTGGAGGCGGCCATCGGCGGCCTGGGGATCTGCGTGGCGCCGTGGCACCTCTGGTGATAGACGACATCCGCGCCGGCCGCCTGGTGGCGCCGCTCGGCTTTCAAGCCAGCGGCTACCGTTACGTGGCGAAACGCCGGGCGCAGCCGAACCGCCGGCTGGACCGGTTTTGCGCCTGGCTCGGGGCGCAGGCGCGGGAAACGCCGGCGCCCGGCGACTGCTTGACGCGGTCGCCGTAGCGGGCGCGCCGCGGTTTACTTGAACGCCTTGATGACGGCGTCGAATTTCACCTTCAGCGAGTGGTCGTGCGGGTGGATCGGCGGTACTTCGCGATCGATCTTCAGCAATTCGTACACCGCCATTTGCGCGGCGCGCACCGAGTACTCGACCGTGAAGACGACGTCGTCGGCGATTTCGACGAACTGGCTGACGAAGGCCAGGTTGGTCGAATTGGCCGGCACCGGCAAGGGGCGGTCGCTTTTGGCGCGCGGCATGAACATGCTGGTAATGTAGGGCATGCGGCAAGGGATGCAGTTGGCCTTCGTCATGGTGGTGTCGAAGTCGAAGTTCAGATGGCCGCACAGCTCGCGCAGGATCTCCTCGCCGTTGCACTCGGACATGGGCTTGGCAACGAAGTCGCCGACGCGGTCGGGGTGCAGCGCGTAACCCCAGAACACTTGCACGCCGTCCGGCTGGCCGGCGAAGTGCGGCTGGTGCGCCAACACCACCGACATGAACCAGTTCGAGTCCTTGAACGTCACCAGGCCGCCGGTGCCGGCGCGGTTGCCGGTGAATTTCTCCATCTGGTCGAAGAAGGACGTGTCCTTCAGCGTGACGGTAAACGAGGCCCAGTACGATTCCGGGATGCTGGAGTTGAACGCGGCCGGGTTGCCGAATTCGGGGCGGCCCGCCGCCAGTTTCTCCCACAGGGTCCAGCCGCCGCTGTCGTGCTTGGTGTGGCGCGCCGGCGCGTCGCGCATGCTGCCGTAGGTCGAGGCGTCGGTCATGGAACCGTTCTGGAAGAACACCAGGTCGCCGTCGGCCACGCCGACCACGTCGGTGCCGCCGTGGCGCCGGCAGTGGATGCCGGTGACGCTGACCTTGCCGTCCTCGGTTTTCAGGTCGAAGTCGGTGACGGTGCAGTCCATCACGACCTTGACGCCCTGCGCCTGCAGCCAGCTGATCAGTGGCCGCACCAGCGAGTCGTATTGGTTGTAGACGGTGCGCTTGACGCCGGCCAGGGTTTCGATGCGCGAGAATTCCATCATGAAGCGATGCAGGTAGCGCTTGAATTCAACCGCGCTGTGCCATGGCTGGAAGGCGAACGTGGTGGCCCACATGTACCAGAATTCGGTGGTGAAAAAGGCCGGCGAAAGCCAGTCTGTAATGCAACTGGCGCCCAGCGTGGCCTCGTCGGCGTCGCTCAGCTTGAGTAGCTCAAGCCGGTCCTGCATGCTGAAACCCATGCTGCTGACGTCAACCTTGAAGCGGTTCCTGTCGACCAGCCGGGCCATCGAATGGGGGATGTGTTCCTCGTTGAAGGCGATGGTTTCGTCGAACACGGTGCGGCCGGGATGGCTCAGCGACGGGATCGACTTGAACAGGTCCCAGGTGCACTCGTAGTTGTCGGTGGTGAGCATGCGGCCGCCGCGCAGCGTGTAGCCGTCGTCGGCGTTGCCGTTGCCGTCCAGGCTGCCGCCGGCGGAGGGCGCCGCCTCGAAAATGGTGATGTTGGCGCCGGCGACGCCGCCGTCGCGGATCATGAAGGCCGCCGCAGACAGCGAGCCGATGCCGCCGCCGACCAGATAAGCTTGAATAGGATGCTTCATATTTTTCCAATTCCTTGAAAACGCAATGTCGATGTCGTGCTTATGCGTTACTGAATACTTGCAATTCAGAATGAATTAAAGCTCAGGTTGTATTTCATTCTAGCAAGCGGGGATCGGTGAAAATTGAAGGGATATTCTAATGAACGGGCAAAATCGGCTAATTGCCCCTGTTATGTCGGTAAATTTTGATATGGATCAAAATCGGCCCCGGCGAATTGGATGTCGGCAGGCGAGGCCGGGTGCCGACAACCGCGCCGACATCCGGCCCTCAGGCTTGGGCGGCCCGTAGCAGCGCGCGTAGATTGCATTCGCGCTGCCACTGCCGGCGCTCGGCGCTGGCGCCGGACAACGCGGCCAGCTCGTCGGCGCTGTGCGCAGCCTGCGCCTGTACCAGGCGGTGCGCCAGGCCCGGGTCGGGCAGGACGGTGCCGAAAAACGCCACCTGCTCCTCGCATTGGATCAGCAAGGTCGGGAAGTTTTCGATGTCGAGCTCGCCGACCACCTCGGCCTGGTCTTCGATGTCTATCCACAGGAAAAACTTGTCGGGGTGGCGCGCCGCCAGCTCCTCGAACACCTTGCGGTAGCCGGCGCAGGTGCCGCACCAGGCGGCGCACAGGCAGGCGACAATCCAGCGCTCGCCGGCCAGCGTTGCCAGCACGTCGTCGCGGTTTTCATTATTCAGGGTCAGACTGTGCATGGTATCTATGCCAAATGGCGCCACTGGCGCCGGATGCGCGTATTTTACCTTGCCGCGGTACGTGCGGCCGCGGCGGCGGCGGCCGCGCCGCTATTGTCGGCGCCGGATCAAGTCGCCGTTGCGTCCGGCGGAACTTGCGCCGCCGTCTGGCTGTCCGATGGAAGTGGCGATGAAAAGGAGACGAGATGGACAAATTCATACTGGGTGGCGGGGCGCCGTCGGGCGCCGGCTGGATCGCGCTGGCGGTGATGGGGCTGGCCTATATGGTGGTGCGCGGAAAGACTCGCCAGGTTGAACGGCGCCATCCGGCCGGCGGGAAATTCCTGCTCGTCGACGGCGTCCGCCTGCACTACGTCGAGCAGGGGCAGGGGCCGACCTTGCTGCTGTTACACGGCAACGCGACGATGGCCGAGGATTTCAGCTTGTGCGGCCTGGTCGGACAACTGGCGCGGAATTTCCGCGTGGTGGCGATCGACCGGCCCGGCTACGGCTACAGCGAACGCCCGCGCGGCCGGCTGTGGACCCCGCAGGCGCAGGCGCGGCTGCTGCGCGGCGCCCTGTTGCAACTGGGCGCGGAACCGGCCATTGTGCTAGGGCACTCCTGGGGTACGATGGTGGCGCTGGCGATGGCGCTGGAATTTCCCGCCAGCGTACGCGGCCTGGTGCTGCTGTCGGGCTACTACTACCCCAGCTTGCGGCTCGACGTGCCGTACGCCGCCATCCCGGCGATTCCGCTGCTGGGCGACCTGATGCGCTTTACGCTGTCGCCGTTGCTGGGCCGGCTGCTGTGGCCGGTTTCGATGCGCTTCGCGTTCAGCCCGCGCAAAATCGCCGGCAGCTTCCGCCTGCCGCCCTGGATGTCCTTGCGCCCGCTGTCGATGCGCGCCAGCGCCGAGGAGGCGGCGTTGATGATCCCGGCCGCCGCGGCCTTGCGCAAACGCTATGGCGAGCTGCGCATGCCGGTGACGATCATGGCCGGGGCCAACGACCGCGTCGTCAGCGCGCAAGGCCAGTCGGCGCGCCTGCACGCGCAGCTGCCGCACAGCGAACTGCTACTGTTCCCGGCCGTCGGCCACATGATGCAGCATCTGGTGCAGGACGACATCGCGGCGCAGGTCGGGCAACTGGCCGGCGCGGCCGAGCCCGCGCCGCGCCCGCCGGCGGCCGGCCGCGCGCACGACCGCGCCGGCGCGCCGCTGCACTAAGCGCAACACCGACGCCGCAACGCCGGGGGGGGGGGGACTCCTACAGCGCCACGGCTTGCCGTCCTATGCCGAATCGGCTCCCGCTTGACTAGCATGCGGTGTCAACCGCACACTCAATCTGGAGGCATCCAATGACCGCACCGCAACCCACCACGCAGCAAGGCCGCAACAGCGCGATGGACAAAACCGACGCCGAACGCGAGCGCGGCGATCCCTACGCCAACCAGGGCGGGGGCAAGCTCGGCAGCGGCAACGTCAACAGCGGCCACCCGGCCAACGACGTCATCACCCGCGCCGACTCGGCCAAGACGCGCGCCGACACCGCCCGCAGCACCGAGGTCGTCGGCGCCAACGTCAAAGGCTCCGGCATGCCGACGCGCAGCGGCGCCGGCAAGCTGGCCGACGACCGCCCCGGCCGCAACGATCCGAAAAGCGAGCACGCCTCGTCGTCGCGCAACACGCACGAGGAGTAGGCGCGGTCAGGCCAGCCGGGGCCGCCGTCGCGACCGTCGTGGCGGCGGCCGGGATCGCGTCCCGCCACCGTTGGCGGAAAGCCCCGGCAGGGGATGCGGCGGGTTAAAATACCGCATGTCTACCATTCTTGCCATTGAAACCTCGTCCGAACTCGCCTCTTGCGCATTGCTGCGCGGCGACGTCGTCAGCAGCCGCGATTCCTCCGGCGTGCGTACCCATTCCCAATCGATCCTGCCCATGGTGCAAAGCCTGCTCGAAGAAGCCGGCATCGCGCTGCGCGACTGCGACGCGATCGCCTACGGCTCCGGCCCCGGTTCCTTCACCGGCGTGCGCACCGCCTGCGGCATCGCCCAGGGCCTGGCGTTCGGTGCCGGCTTGCCGGTGGTGCCGGTGGTCACGCTCGACGCCATGGCGCTGGCTTGCCACCAGCAACACCAGGCCGACGCCATCCTGACCGTGCTCGACGCCCGCATGGGCGAGGTCTACTGGGCCGAGTACGCCTACGCCGGCGCCGACGGCTTGCGGGCGGTGGTCGCGCCGACCCTGTCGGCGCCGGCCGAGGTGCAGCCGCAAGGCGAAGCCGTCAGCGCCTGTGGCAACGGCTTGGCCGCGTACGCGCCGGCGTTCCAGGGCCGCGCCTTCGCCGCCGCCGCGCACCGCGACATCATGCCGCACGCGGTGCAGATCGGCCAGTTGGCGCGCGTCGCCTTCGCCGCCGGCGCCTTCGTCGCGCCCGCCGAGGCGCAGCCGCTGTACCTGCGCAATAAAATCGCCTTCACCAGCGCCGAGCGGCTCGACATCAAAAACGCGAAGGCCGCCGCGGAGGCCGCCTTATGACGCCGCAGTGGGACCTGGCCCGGCTCAACTACGAGCCGATGAGCGAGCGCGACATCGACGAGGTGCTGGGGTTGGAGGAATGCGTCTACCCGCACCCCTGGAGCCGTGGCAACTTCGTCGACTCGCTCGCCAGCGGCTACCAGGCCTGGGTGCTGCGCGACCAGCACGGCTACCTGCTGGGCTACTTCCTGCTGATGGCCATCGTCGACGAGGCGCACCTGCTCAACGTCGCCGTCAGCGCCGAGATTCAGGGCCAGGGACTCGGCCGTTTCCTGCTGAACCAGGCGGTCGCCTGCGCGCGCGGCCTGGGCATGGAATCGGTGCTGCTGGAAGTGCGGCCATCCAACACCCGCGCACTGGAGATTTACCGGCGCTACGGCTTTTCCCAAATCGGACGGCGCAAGGCTTACTACCCTGGCGCCAACCAGCAACGCGAGGACGCCATTGTGATGCGGCTCGACATATGAACCAGAGCACGGGCCGCAGCGCGGTTTTCCTCGAAGAGATGGGCGTGGGCGCCTTGTGGCGCCTGCGCCAGCCGGTGGCGGGCTTGCCCGACGCCGAGTTGGCGGCGCCAGCCGGGTCCGAGTCCGACGCCGCGGACGTGGCGGCACCGGCCGTCGCCGCCGTGGCGGCGGCAGCCGCGGTTCCGGCGGCAACGCCGGCGCCGGCCCGGCCCGTCGCCGCCGCGCCGCCGGACGGCTCGACCGCGTGGTTCGACGACGCGCCGGCACCGCCGCCGCCGGTTCCGGTGTCGGACCAGGCTATCGCCGCGATGGACTGGAACGAATTGAAGACGGCCATCGCCAAATGCACGCGCTGCCAGCTAGGCAGCAGCCGCAAGGGCGTGGTGTTCGGCCGCGGCGACCGCAACGCCGACTGGCTGGTCGTCGGCAGCGGCCCGAACCGCGCCGACGAGCGCGACGCGCAAGCGCTCAGCGGCGCCGCCGGCAAACTGCTCGACAACATGCTGCTGGCGATCGGCTTGCAGGCCGACAACAACGTCTACGTCACCAACCTGGTCAAATGCCGTCCGGGCGCCGCCGACGGCGCCGAGCGCGCGCCGACGGCCGAGGAAAACGCCGCCTGCCGGCCCTTCCTCGAGCGCGAACTGGCGTTGACCGGCGGGCGCATCATCCTGACCATCGGCCAGGCCGCGGCCGGCGGCCTGATACGCAGCCCGGCCGCCGCGCGCGGTACCGTGCGCCGGCTCGGCGGTATCCCGGTCGTCGCCACCTACCACCCCGAGGACATGCTGCGCCAGAGCGACACCAAAGCCAAGGCATGGGGCGACCTGTGCCTGGCCAAGCGCACGCATGCCGCCGCCGACTGAGGCGGCGGGCGACGCCTTCCAGGCGCGCTTCGAGCGCCGCTGGGGCCATCTGACGCGGCCGCACGTGCGCGCGCTGGCCTGGCTGCTGGACGCGCCCGACCTGCTCGACCCGGCCAGCGCCCACTGGGGCGGGCGCATCGCCACCCTGGGCGCCACCAGCGCCGCCGACGCCGCCTGGCTGGCGGCGCTGGAGCGCGACCCGGCGACGCTCGACGCCGCGCTCGGCGCCCGCTACTACTCCCGCCTCGGCCTGTACGCCGAAAAACTGCTGGCCTTTTACTTCGCGCAGCGCGGCGTGCTGGTGGCCCACGGCCTGCAAGTGCGCGCCAATAAAAACGACACGGTGGGCGAGTTCGACTTCCTGCTGCGCCTGGACGGCGCGTTGGCGCACTGGGAGTTCGCCACCAAGTTCTACCTGCTCGACGGCGAACCGGATGGCGGCCGCTTCCACCGCCTGATCGGCCCCAACCTGGCCGACAGCCTGGGCCTCAAAATGCGCAAGATCATCGACAAGCAGCTTTCGCTGGCGCAGCATCCGGCGGCCCAAAGCCTGCTGCCGGGGGCGCCCGACAGCGCCCAGGCGCTGGTCAAGGGTTGGTTGTTCTATGCGGGCGGGACGGTGCGGCCGATGGCCGGCATCTCGCCGGCGCACAACCATGGTTTTTGGAGCACGCTGTCGGGTATCGACGGGCTGGCCGGCGAGCGCTTTGTCGTGATGCCGCGGCTGCAATGGCTGGCGCCGTTGAAAGTGGCGGCCGGCGTCGCCGTGCTGGGCCGGGACGCGCTGCGGCAACTGCTGGCGGCGCAATTCGCCGCCACGCCGGGCGCCGTCATGGTGGCGGCGGTGCGAGAGGAAAACGGCTGGGAGGTGGAGTGGCGGCGTGGCTTCATCGTGGCCGACGACTGGGCCCGCCAAGCCGCCGAACGGCGCGACACCGGCAAGCTGCCGCGGTAACAGCCAGCGCGCCGCTTAAACGAGATACACCAAAGGCGACCAGCCGGGGTCGGACCCTTGCTGTAAACGAGGCCGCCAACTTAATGCTTATGCTCGCCGATCAAGGCCAGCGAGTCGTGCTCGCGCTGGCTGGCGGCGTGCTTGCGCATGATCATGTACATGGTGCCGGCGACGAACAGGCCAAACGCGACGATGATAATGTCGAGGTCCAGATGCAGGCGGATCATCACCGAATACACGGCCAGCATCGTCAAGATCGACAGGTTCTCGTTGAAATTTTGCACCGCGATGGAATGGCCGGCGCTCATCAGCACATGGCCGCGGTGCTGCAGCAGCGCGTTCATCGGCACCACGAAAAAGCCCGACAGCGCGCCGATCAGGATCAGCAGCGGGTAGGCCAGGTACACCGAATGCACCTGGGTCATCAGCATGACGATGACGCCCATCGCGATACCCAGCGGTATCACGGTCAACGACTTGCGCAAGGGAATGAAGCGCGCCGACAGCGCGGCGCCCAGCGCGACGCCGATGGCGACCACGCCGACCAGGCTGGTGGCCTTGTCGAAGGGCATGTGCAGCGATTTCTTGGCCCATTCCAGCACGATCAACTGCAAGGTGGCGCCGGCGCCCCAGAACAGCGTCGTCACCGCCAGCGTGATCTGGCCCAGCTTGTCTTTCCACAGGATCGAGTAGCAATTGGCGAAGTCGGTGATCAGCTTGATCGGATTGCGTTCCTGGTGCGGGTACACGCAGCCGGTGTCGGGGATTTTCAAATTGAAGATGGCCGCCAGCACATAGGTGCCGCCGACGATGCACAAAGCCGCCTCGGTCGGCGTGTCGATGCCGGTGTCCAGGCCGGGGAAGTCGAAGCCTAGCAGGGTCGGCGCGACGCGGCTGCTGACCAGCGCGCCGCCCATGACGGTGCCAAGGATGATCGAGGTGACGGTCAGGCCCTCGATCCAGCCGTTGGCGGCGACCAGCTTTTCCGGCGGCAGCAGTTCGGTCAGGATGCCGTACTTGGCCGGCGAATAGATCGCCGCGCCGAAGCCGACCACGGCGTAGGCCAGCAGCGGGTGGATCTGGGCGAAGATCAGGGCGCAGCCGAAAATTTTCACCAGGTTGGCGATGAACATCACGCGGCCCTTGGGCAGCGCGTCGGCGAAGGCGCCGACGAAGGCGGCCAGCAAGACGTAGAACAGCACGAAGGAGAGTTTGAGCAGCGGCGTGATCCACGCGGGCGACTGCGTCGAAATCAGCAAGTCAATGGCGACGAAGAGCAGCGCGTTATCAGCCAGCGAGGAAAAAAACTGCGCCGCCATGATAGTGTAGAAACCACGATTCATTCTTAAGTGCCTGAAATCATATATATGGCTTGCTTTATACCATGAATATCGGGTATTCCCCAAACTTGCACGCGGTGTGGCGGGGCCGGGTCCGGTAGAATACGCCCTTAACCATTACCCAGTAGAACGTTATGCCAAGGCCGATAGTCGCAACGATCCATCTCGATGCCATGCAACATAATTTGGCGCGGGTGCGCGCCTGCGCGCCGCGGGCCAAGGTCTGGGCGGTGGTCAAGGCGAATGCCTACGGCCACGGCCTGGAGCGGGCGCTGCGCGGCTTCGCCGGCGCCGACGGCCTGGCGCTGGTCGAGCCGGACTACGCGCTGCGCCTGCGCCAGCTGGGCTGGGGCGGGCCGATCCTGCTGCTCGAAGGCTTCTTCGATGCGGCCGACCTCGACGCGATGGCCGCGCACGGCATCAGCGGCACGGTCCACTGCGTCGAGCAGATCGCCCTGCTGGAGGCGGCCACGCTGCCGCGGCGCGTCGACCTGCACCTGAAGATGAACACCGGCATGAACCGGCTCGGCTTCACGCCGGCCGCCTTCGCGCAGGCGTATGCGCGCTTGCGCGCGATTGCCGGCGTCGGCGACATCACGCTGATGACGCATTTCGCCAACGCCGACGAGGCGGCCCACCCGGCCTTGCCGATCGGCGAGCAGATCCGCCGCTTCCGCCTCGGCGCGGACGGCCTGGAAGGCCAGCGCAGCCTGGCCAACTCGGCCGGCGTGCTGCGCCAGGCCGAACTCGACGCCGACGTCGCCAGCGACTGGGTCCGGCCCGGCATCATGCTGTACGGCGGCACGCCCGGCGGCCGGCCGGCGGCCGCCTTCGACTTGCGCCCGACGATGACGCTGCGCAGCGCCGTCATCGGCGTGCAGGACATCGGCGCCGGCGACGTGGTTGGCTACGGCAGCCATTACCAGGCCGCCGGCCCGACCCGCGTCGGCGTCGTCGCCTGTGGCTACGCCGACGGCTACCCGCGCCACGCGCCGCACGGCACGCCGGTGCTGGTCGACGGCGTGCGCACCGGCCTGATCGGGCGCGTCTCGATGGACATGATGACGGTCGACCTGAGCCACGTGCCGGGCGCCGGGGTGGGCAGCGCCGTCACGCTGTGGGGCCAGGGCTTGCCGATCGACGAGGTGGCGCAGGCCGCCGGCACCATCGGCTACGAGCTGATGTGTGCGCTGGCGCCGCGCGTGCCGGTGGTAGAGATGCAGCTAAGTTAACGATATTCGAGGGTCGGCTTAGCCAGCCGGGGCGTAACCCGGCTGGCGCCGCCGCCGGCATTTCCAATCACCCTATATAGTAGCGATACTCCCCATGGCAAAAGCAAAAACCAACTACACCTGCAGCGAATGCGGCGGCGTCAGCAACAAATGGACCGGCCAGTGCGGCGCCTGCCAGCAGTGGAACACGATGGTCGAAACGGTTCCCGAAAGCGCCGGCGGCAACAACCGCTATTCCAATCCGCAGCACATGGCGCTGGCGCAGACGGCGCCGGTGCTGTCGCTGTCGGATATCGACGCGATCGACGTGCCGCGCTTCGGCACCGGCATCGAGGAGTTCGACCGCGTGCTCGGCGGCGGCATGGTGGCCGGCGGCGTCGTGCTGATCGGCGGCGACCCGGGCATCGGCAAGTCGACGCTGCTGTTGCAGGCGCTGGCGAACATGTCGCACAGCAAGCGCGTGCTGTACGTCAGCGGCGAGGAGTCCGGCGCCCAGATCGCGCTGCGCGCCAAGCGCCTGGTCATCGACGCCAAGGACTTGAAACTGCAGGCCGAGATCCAGCTGGAGAAAATCCTCGGCACGCTGGCCGACCTGAAGCCCGACGTGGCCGTGATCGACTCGATCCAGACCGTGTATTCGGACGCGCTCAGTTCGGCGCCCGGCTCGGTGGCCCAGGTGCGCGAGTGCGCCGCCCAGCTGACCCGCATGGCCAAGCAGACCGGCGTGACCATCATCCTGGTCGGCCACGTGACCAAGGAGGGCGCGCTGGCGGGGCCGCGCGTGCTCGAGCACATCGTCGACACCGTGCTGTACTTCGAGGGCGACGCCCACTCCAGCTTCCGGCTGGTGCGGGCGATCAAGAACCGCTTCGGCGCCGTCAACGAGCTGGGCGTGTTCGCCATGACGGAAAAGGGCTTGAAGGGCGTTTCGAACCCGTCGGCGCTGTTCCTGTCGCAGCACGACAACCAGGTGCCCGGCTCCTGCGTGATGGTGACGCAGGAGGGTACCCGCCCCTTGCTCGTCGAGATCCAGGCGCTGGTCGACACCAGCCACCTGCCGAACGCGCGCCGGCTCTCGGTCGGGCTGGAGCAAAACCGGCTGGCGATGCTGCTGGCGGTGTTGCACCGCCACGCCGGCATCGCCGCCTTCGACCAGGACGTCTTCATCAACGCCGTCGGCGGCGTCAAGATCACCGAGCCGGCGGCCGACCTGGCGGTGCTGCTGGCGATTAACTCGTCGATGCGCAACAAGCCCTTGCCGCGCGGCCTGGTGGTGTTCGGCGAGGTCGGACTGGCCGGTGAAATCCGCCCGGCGCCGCGCGGCCAGGAGCGCCTGCGCGAAGCCGCCAAGCTGGGTTTTTCGATCGCCATGATCCCCAAGGCCAACCTGCCCAAGCAAGCCATCGAGGGCATGACCATCATCGCCGTCGAGCGCATCGACGAGGCCTTCAACAAGCTGCGCGAGCACGAGTGACGGTGTGGTGCCGACGACACCAATAATTCTTTGACGTAACTAATATTGCCGTATGGCATTATAATAGCGTCCGCTGGCCGGTGCATCTCCGGCGGCCGGACCCGCGTGCGCGGGCTTCGCCGGATACATTTGACGCATCGGACGGACAATTGCTAGTTGATCAAAGAAAGGGGCTGCGCAAGGTGATGCGCGGCAGGGCCATGCTGATGCTCGACGGCGCCGGCCCGGTGCACGCGCGCGCCCAGGACGTCGGCCTGGGCGGTGTTTCACTGGGGCTGGTCGATTCGGTGCAGGTGGGGCAATGCGGCTTGGTGTCGTTTCAAATTTTCTCTGGCGGCAAGCTCGACATTGTGACGACCCGGGTCGAGGTCATGCACTGCGTTTGCGGCAGCGACGGTTTCAAGGCCGGCCTGCAGTTCGGCCGGCTCGACGAGCGGGCCGCCGCCGCCATCGCCAACTACCTGCGGCGCGACTGGCCGCCGTCGGCGCGCAACCGCGAGCGCGACCGGACGCCGCTGCCGTTTGCACATATAATAACCACGGTCCGGCAGCCGCGCTATGGCGGTGTCGTCGCCCGGCCGGCGCCACCCGACTAACGCGTATTGAGCATCGGATATAAATTGTCAGTAGAGCAACGGCAAACGCCGCGTAAGATATTACGTACCAGGGCCATGCTGGTGATGGACGGCGCCGCCGCCGTGGCGGCGCACACGATGGACATCGGCAGCGGCGGCGTCGCCGCCGTGGTCGACGGCAAGTTGGCGCTCGGGCACAAGGGACGCATCATGTTCGAGATGCTGATCGAGGGTAAATTGCACCTGGTCGACAGCCAGGTTTCGGTTACGCACTGCATCCTCAGCCACGAGGGTTTCAAGGTCGGCTTCCAGTTCGCCAACCTCGACATCGCCGTGGCGAACGCGATCAACAAGTACCTGCGCTGACCCGGCGCAAGGCGCAAGGGCCGGTCAGAGCGAGAATATAGCCTCAGCTCGGGGCTTTGTTTTTCCGTTAAAAGTACATAATGTGCAATTGAAGGGAATGCAGGCCAACACGCCAACAGCGTCGACGCCCCGTCTCTTGCGAGGCCGGCGGCAGATCCGCCGCGCCATTGTCTAACCGGACGGGACGCCATCATGTTTAGCTCTGCAATCAACAATACCAATCCATATAACGCCAATGCCGGCGCCACCCAGGGCGGCGTGTCGGCCGACGTCTACGCGCGCGTGGAAAAAGTCATGGCCTCGCAGGGCAAGGGCGTGGCCAAGCTGAACAGCGCGCTGACGCGCGACCAGACCAAGTTGTCGGCGCTGGGCCAGTTGCACACGGCCTTGGCCAAGTTCCAGTCGATCGCCCAGGGCATGGCGGGCGGCGGACTGGCGACCTCGGCCACCTCGTCGGCCAAGGGCGTGCTGGGCGCGCGCACCACCGGCCAGGCCGCCAGCGGCAGTTACGCCGTCGACGTCAAGCAATTGGCGCAGGCGCAGGTGCTGGCCAGCGCCGAGCAGAAGAGCGCCGACGCCGCCATCGGCAGCGGCGCGCCGGCCGTCATCACGGTGGAGTTCGGCAGAACCGACGGCGCCAGCTTCGCGCCCGGCGACGACAAGACCGGCAAGACCATCACGATCAAAAACGGCAACAACACGCTGCAAGGCATCGCGGCGGCGTTCAAGGAGGCCGGCATCGACGCCAAAGTCGTGAAGAGCGGCGACGGCTTCGCCTTGACGCTGAACGGCCAGAGCGGCGCCGCCGGCAGCATGCGCATCAGTGTCAGCGGCGACGCGGCGGTGAAGGACTTGCTGTCGCACAGCCCCGGCGCGGCCAAGGGGATGAGCCAGAGCGTGGCCGCGCAGGACGCGCTGCTGAGCGTCAACGGCACAGAGATCAAGAGCGCCGTCAACACCCTGGGCGCGGCCATCGCCGGCGTCAGGCTGGAGCTGACCGGCATGGGCGCCACCAGCGTGGTGGTGGCGAAGGACCCGGGCCAGATCGCCGGCAACGTCGCTGGCCTGGTCAGCGCGTACAACAGCATGAACGCCAAATTGCAGTCGCTCAAGGGCGGCGAGTTGAAGTCGGACTTGGCGCTGTCGCAGGCCAGCAGCCAGATGGGACAGGTGCTGACGTCCGGCGGCAATGGCGTGCCGACCTCGGTGCTGGCGAAGATCGGCGTGTCGATCGGCAAGAACGGCGAGCTGGTACTCGACGAGAAAAAACTCAACAGCGCCATCGCCGCCGACCCGGACGCGGTCAGCAAGTTGTTCACCGACAACGGCCGGGGCGTCGCCGACCAGTTCGCAGCGAAGATCGGCGCGCTGACCGGCGACAGCGGCATGCTGAAAAAAGAGGTGGCCTCGGTCGGCAGGGAGATCACCACGCTGACCGGCAAGAAGGCCGTGATGACCAAGGCGCTGACGGCGCAGGCGAACGCGCTGGTGCAACTGTATTCGCAGCAGGCGCAGTCCGGCGGCGGCTATGGCGCCGGGCCGTCCCGTTCGCTGTTCGATTTCATGGCGTAGCGCGCGCCGGCGGCATGTTGGGATAGCAGGGACCGGCCTCGATTTTCGGGAAATATTTCTCGGAAATCGAGACCGGTCCCTTTTTTTTCGCGCGCGGGGCGCTATCATGTTGGCCTGCAAGTTTGGGCATCGTGAATTGTTTGGACGGAGACGAGTATGGCGGCAGTGAATTTTCAGGCGCGCGTTGGCGCGCGCATCGGACGCGGCGCGCTCGCCCTGGCCGCCGCGGTGACGCTGGCGCTGCCGGCGCAGGCGCAGGAGGAAAAAGTCCTCAATATCTATAACTGGTCCGATTACATCGGCGACGACACGGTCAAGAATTTTGAAAAGGAAACCGGTATCAAGGTCCGGTACGACGTTTTCGATAATAACGAGATCCTCAACGCCAAGCTGGTGGCCGGCAAGTCGGGCTACGACATCGTGGTGCCGACCGCGCAGTGGGCGCGCCTGCAGATCGACGGCGGTTTGCTGCGCAAGCTGGACAAGAGCAAACTGAGCAACCTGGCCAACCTCGACCCCGCCATCCAAGCCAAGCTGGCCAGGCTCGACCCGAACAACGAACACCTGGTCGACTGGTTGTGGGGTTACACCACGGTTGGCATCAACGTCAACAAGGTCAAGGCCGCGCTGGGCGGCATGGCGTTGCCGGACAACGCCTGGGACTTGATCTTCGATCCGAAGTACGCGTCCAAGCTGAAGTCCTGCGGCGTGTCTATCCTCGATTCGCCGTCCGAGGTGTTGCCGGCGGCGCTGCAGTATAGGGGCAAGCCGGCCTATTCGAAGGTCGCCGCCGATTACCAGGAGGCCGCCAAGGTGTTGCAGGCGATCCGCCCCTACGTCACCTTGTTCAGCTCGTCGGGCTACATCAACGACATGGCCAACGGCGCCGTCTGCGTGGCCCTGGGCTGGTCGGGCGACATCAACATCGCCCGCCAGCGCGCGCTCGACGCCAAGAACGGCAACGTGATCCAGGTGCTGGTGCCGAAGGCGGCCGCGCTGATGTTCGATACGATGGCGATTCCGATCGACGCGCCGCACCCGAACAACGCGCACCTGTTCATTAACTACATCCTGCGCCCGGAAGTGCACGCCAGCCTGAGCAACAAGGTGTTTTACGCCAATCCGAACACGGCCAGCGTCAAGTTCGTGCGCAAGGACATCGCCGAGAACAAGGCGATCTTCCTGTCGGAGCAGGACAAGCAGCGCATGGCCGCGCCGGAGGCGACCACGGCCGAGGTGCGGCGCTCGGTGACGCGGATTTACACCAAGTTCAAGTCCGGCAGGTAAGGCGGGGAGGGTGGCAAGGGTGTCGCCGCGGGCGGGGCGGCGGGACAGGCGCTCGCGACGAAAGGGGTGGCTCGTCGCCGGCGCCGGGGGGGCTTCGTTGGCGGGGCGCTATTCGTGGTAGCGGTCCATCAGCTTACGCCGGCTGTTGCTCATCTCGCCGACCATTTCGACGACAATGAGGCAGATCATTGCTCCAAATATACCCATGATAAACACGCTGAACATGGTGATCTCGACCGCTGTCGGGCGGCGCCTCCGTGTGGTTGATACCTTTAAACTGTAGCAGAAGCGCCCCGCTTTACAAGCGCGCGGCGCAGGGATTCGCGTTCACGGCGCCTTACTTGACGACCAGGTCGTGCGCCATCACCGCCTTCAGGTAGACGCTGGCCGGATCGCCCGGTTCGCGCTGCGAAAACCACCACGCCGCCGCCTTGCGCATTTCCCAGTCTTGCTCCTCGCCGGTCAGCAGCAGGGCCGCCACCTGGCCCAGCGTCGGCTGGTGGCCGACGATCAGCACCGCCTCCTTCGACGCCGGCCAGTTGGCCGCCTTCAGCACGTCTTCGGCCTCGGCGCCGGGCGCCAACTCCGGGTGCAGCTTGAACTTGCGGCCCAGCGCCTCGGCCGTCTGCAGCGTGCGCAGCGCCGGGCTGACCAGGATGCGGCAGCTGTCGGGCAGTTGCGAGGACAGCCAGTCGGCCATGCGCCGCGCCTGCTTCTGGCCCTTCACGGTCAGCGCCCGCTCCAGGTCCGGCACGCCGTCTTCGGCTTCGGCGTGGCGCCATAAGATCAAATCCATGCTGTCCTCCTTGTCAATTCATTCTGCCCCGGCCACGGTGTCGGGCGTGCCCAGCGTGTGCATCAGGTGCTGCTGCGCGCTGAACTCGGCCTGGCGCGCGCGCGGTTTGCGGCGCGTGTACTGGCCGCTGGAATCGAGTTCCCAGGCGTTGCTGTTGTCCTTCAAGTAAGGGTTCAAGCCCTCGGCGATGACGCGCCGCTTCAGCGCCCGGTCCAGTACCGGGAACGCCACCTCGACGCGGCGGAACAGGTTGCGGCTCATCCAGTCGGCGCTGGACAGGTAGACGTCGTGCTCGAGGTCGTTGCGGAAGTAATAGATCCGGCTGTGTTCGAGGAAGCGGCCGATGATCGAGCGCACCCGGATGTTTTCCGACAGCCCCGGCACGCCCGGCTTGAGGGTGCAGGCGCCGCGCACAATCAGGTCGATCTTGACGCCGTCGTTCGAGGCCGCGTACAGCGCGCGGATCACCGACTCGTCGACCAGCGCGTTTATCTTGACGATGATGCGCCCGGGCCGGCCGGCGCGGGCGATCTTCGCCTCGTTGCGGATCGCCTTGATGATTTCGCTTTGCAGGCCGAACGGCGCCAGCCACAGATGGCTCAGGTTGTGCGGCTTGGTCAGGCTGGTCAGGTGGATGAAGACCTCGTTGACTTCGACCGCCAGTTCCTGGCGCGAGGTCAGCAGGCCGAAGTCGGTGTACAGCTTGGTGGTGGTCGGATGGTAGTTGCCGGTGCCGAGGTGGGCATAAAAGCGCAGCGCGCCTTCCTCGCGGCGTATCACCAGCGCCACCTTGGCGTGGGTCTTCAGGCCGACCACGCCGTAGACGACCTGGGCGCCGGCCTGTTCGAGCTTGTCGGCCCAGTTGATGTTGGCTTCCTCGTCGAAGCGCGCCATCAGCTCGACGATCACGGTCACTTCCTTGCCCATGCGCGCGGCCGCGATCAGCGACTCCATCAGGTCCGAGTTCATGCCGGTGCGGTAGATGGTTTGCTTGATGGCGACGACGGCCGGGTCGTGGGCGGCGCTGCGCACGAAGTCGATGACGGTCTGGAACGACTGGAACGGGTGGTGCAACAGGATGTCGTGCTTTTTCAGCGTGGCGAAGATATCGGTCAGCGCGCCTTTTTGCGGCACGCCCGGGAAGAACGGCGCGAAGCGCAGCGCCGGCTGCTGCACGTGGTCGATCAGCTCGGCCAGGCGCACCAGGTTGACCGGGCCGTTGACGCGGTACAGGCGGCTCTGGTCCAGGCTGAACTGGTCGAGCAGGAATTGCGACAGTTCGGGCGGGCAGTTCTTGGCCACCTCGAGGCGCACCGAGGTGCCGAACTGGCGCCCGACCAGCTCGCCCTTGAGGGCCTGGCGCAGGTTCTTGACCTCGTCCTCGTCGACCCACAGGTCGCTGTCGCGGGTGACCCGGAACTGCGAATAGGCGATGACCTCGCGCCCGGCGAACAGGTCGGAGATGTGGGCGTGGATGATCGACGAGAGCAGGCAGAACGACACGCCGCCGCTCGACAGTTCGTCGGGCAGGCGGATCACCCGCGGCAGCACCCGCGGCGCCTTGACGATGGCGATCGCGGTGCCGCGGCCGAAGGCGTCCTTGCCGCTCAGCGAGACGATGAAGTTCAGACTCTTGTTGACCACCTGCGGGAACGGGTGGGCCGGGTCCAGGCCGATCGGCGTCAGCAGCGGGCGCACCTCGCGGTCGAAATAATCCTTGACCCAGGCCCGCTGGGCCTCGTTGCGGTCGTGGTGGCGCAGCAGGTGCACGCCCTTGGCGCGCAACTGCGGCAACACCTCGGTGTTGAGGATCTCGTACTGGTGCTGCACCAGCAGGTGGCATTCGTTGCAGATGCGCGCCAGCGTTGCCAGCAGCGCCGGGTGGCCCGACAGTTCGCCGCCGGCGTGCCCGGCCGCCAGCAGGCTGGCCACGCGCACTTCGAAGAACTCGTCCATGTTGCTGCTCATGATGCACAGGTAGCGCAGCCGCTCCAGCAGCGGAATGCCGCGGTCCTCGGCCTGCGCCATGACGCGCCGGTTAAACGCCAGTTGCGACAATTCGCGGTCGAGCAGGGTGCCCGACTTGTTGATGTCCGCGTGCTGTTCCAGGTTCATATGTGCGTGCAGATCAGGTTTCATGTTCTCTTGTCTTTGCAGATAGTTAATTCTAGTTCTTTTTGGCCTGCCGCGAGTGTAATTGTGAAATATGACAACTTTGTGACATCGACCGGCGCCGCGGCGTCGTATTGTGACAAGGCGATGGTAGCCGCCCGGGCGTGGGCCGGGGCGGGCCGGTCGATGAGCGGATTGTTTCATGTCATAAAGCTGTCATAATTGGCCGGTAGACTGCGCAACATTGACGGCGGCGCGTAGCACCGTTACAACCCAGAGGACTTGATATGCAAATGAAGCAAATGGTGAATTCTTTCGTAGTTGCCGGCTCGGTCGCGATGACGTTCAACGCCATGGCGGCGGATATGACAGGTGCTGGCGCAACGTTTCCCTACCCGATCTACGCCAAATGGGCGGAGTCGTACAAGGCCGCCACCGGCAACGGCCTGAACTACCAGTCGGTCGGCTCCGGCGCGGGTATCAAGCAGATCAAGGCCAAGACCGTCGACTTCGGCGCCTCCGACATGCCGCTGAAGGCGGAAGATTTGGACGCCGAGGGCTTGATGCAGTTCCCGGCCATCATGGGTGGCGTGGTCACCGTGGTCAACCTGGACGGCGTCGCCCCGGGCCAGCTGAAGATGACCGGCCAGGTCGTCGCCGACATCTACCTGGGCAAGATCACCAAGTGGAACGCGCCTGAAATCAGCGCCCTCAACAGCGGCGTCAAGCTGCCCGACGCCGACATCACCGTGGTGCACCGCGCCGACGGCTCCGGCACCTCCTTCCTGTTCACCGACTGGCTGTCGAAGGTGCACCCCGAGTTCAAGGCCAAGATCGGCGCCGGCACCGCCGTCAAGTGGGCCGTCGGCGTCGGCGGCAAGGGCAACGAGGGCGTCGCCGCGAACGTGCAGCGCATCAAGGGCTCGATCGGTTACGTCGAATGGGCCTACGCCAAGAAAAACAAGATGTCGCACACCCAGTTGAAGAACAAGGACGGCCAGTTCCTGCAACCCGACGACGACAACTTCAAGGCCGCCGCCGCCAACGCCGAGTGGACCAAGACGCCGGGCTTCGGCGTGGTGCTGACCGACCAGGCCGGCAAGACCAGCTGGCCCGTCACCGGCGTCTCCTTCATCCTGATGCACAAGACCCAGGCCGACGCGGCAAAGGGCAAGGAAGTGCTGAAGTTCTTCGACTGGGCCTTCAAGAACGGCGCCGCCTCGGCCGTCGAGCTGGACTACGTGCCGCTGCCGGCGTCGGTCGTCAAGCTGGTGCAGGATTCCTGGAAAGCCAACCTGAAAGACGCGTCGGGCAAGTCGGTCTACTAATCGCGCGCATCCCTCCCGCGGTAAGCCGACCGGCGTCGGCGGCGGCTCGGCGTCGGATTACGCGTCGCTAATCCGAGCTACGCAAGCCGAACCGAGCGGCATTATCCCCGGGAGGGAGTTAGCCAGGGCCGCCTGGGCAAGATCAGGCGGTCCCGGCTAGCCCACATTAACGGCATAAACGGCATAAATGGCATACTATGAGCGCAAACCTATCCTCCTCACTCGGTCCGATGACCGAGATCACCATGCCCGACCACAGTACCGCGGCGATGCACTCGGCGATGCGCAAGCAGCGCCTGCAGGATTTCTTCTTCCACAAGGTGACGATGCTGTTCGCCTTGTCGGTGTTGCTCGTGCTCGTCGGCATCATCATCTCGTTGATGATCGGCGCCTGGCCGGCGTTGCATGAATTCGGCCCGGCCTTCCTCACCACCGTCGAATGGGACCCGGTCAACGACCGCTACGGCGCGCTGATCGCCATCGTCGGTACGCTGTCGACCTCGCTCATCGCGCTGTTGATCGCCTTTCCGGTCAGCTTCGGCATCGCCCTGTTCCTCACCGAAATCTGCCCGCCGTGGCTGCGCCGCCCGCTCGGCACCGCCGTCGAACTGCTGGCCGGCGTGCCCAGCATCATTTACGGCATGTGGGGCCTGTTCGTGTTCGCCCCGCTGTTTGCCGACCACGTCCAGCCGCTGTTGAAGGCGACGCTGGGCCAACTACCCGTCGTCGGCCAGCTGTTCAGCGGTCCGATGATGGGCATCGGCATCCTCACCGCCGGGCTGATTCTGGCCGTCATGATCATCCCCTTCATCGCCTCGGTGATGCGCGACGTCTTCGAGATCGTGCCGGCGGTGCTGAAGGAATCGGCCTACGGCCTCGGTTGCACGCGCTGGGAAGTGGTGCGCAAGGTCGTGCTGCCGTACACCAAGACCGGCGTCGTCGGCGGCGTCATGCTGGGCCTCGGCCGCGCGCTCGGCGAAACCATGGCCATCACCTTCGTCATCGGCAACGCCAACAAGCTGTCCTGGTCGATGTTCGCGGCCGGTAACAGCATCGCCTCGACCTTGGCCAACGAATTCGCCGAGGCCGAGTCCAGGCTGCACGTGTCCTCGCTGTACGCGTTGGCGCTGATCCTGTTCGCCATCACCTTTATCGTTTTGTCGGCCGCCAAAATCATGTTGGCCGGAATGTCCCGCAAGGAAGGCGTGAAATGAAGCAAGCCACCGCAATCAACCCGGTCTACCGCCGCCGCCTGTTTGTGCACCGGGTCGGCATCGCCCTGTCGGTGCTGGCCATGTCGGTCGGTCTGATCTTCCTGGTGTGGATCCTGGCTACCTTGCTCGTCAAGGGCTTCGACGGCTTGACGCTGAACCTGCTGACGCAGACCACGCCGGCCCCCGGCAGCGAAGGCGGCGGGCTGATGAACGCCATCGTCGGCAGCCTGATGCTGGTCAGCCTGGCCACCGTCATCAGCACCCCGATCGGCATCCTGGCCGGCATCTACCTGGCCGAGTACGGCGAGGAAAACTGGTTCGCCCAGACCACCCGCTTCGTCACCGACATCATGCTGTCGGCGCCGTCGATCGTCATCGGCCTGTTCGTCTACGCGCTCTACGTCGCCAACGTCCAGCATTTCTCCGGCTGGGCCGGCTCGATCGCGCTGTCGCTGATCGCCGTGCCGGTGGTCGTGCGCACCACCGACAACATGCTGCGCCTGGTGCCCAACAGCCTGCTCGAGGCCGCCTTCGCCCTGGGCGCGCCGCGCTGGAAGGTGGCCACGCTGGTGCGCCTGCGCGCCGTCAAGGCCGGCGTCATCACCGGCGTGCTGCTGGCGCTGGCGCGCATCTCCGGCGAAACCGCGCCGCTGCTGTTTACCGCGCTCAACAACCAGTTCTTCAGCGCCGACATGAACGCGCCGATGGCCAACCTGCCGGTGGTGATCTACCAGTTCGCCATGAGCCCGTACGACAACTGGCGCGCGCTGGCCTGGGGCGGCGCGCTGCTGGTCACCTTCAGCGTGCTGGCCTTGAACATCCTGTCGCGCACCTTGTTCAGCCAGAAAATCCCGAATTAATTTGTTTATCCAGTTATCTATGAAGCGATCGATACCATGAACACGCATATGAGCAACGACGGCGCCATCGAGCTGGCGCCGAAGAAAAAAACCATCGAGATTTCGGGACTGAATTTTTACTACGGCAAGACCCAAAGCCTGCACAACGTCAACCTCGACATCCACGAGAAAAAGGTCACGGCCTTCATCGGCCCGTCCGGCTGCGGCAAGTCGACGCTGCTGCGCACCCTCAACCGCATGTACGACCTGTACCCGGGCCAGCGCGCCGAGGGGCGGATCATGTACCGCGGCCGCAACGTGCTCGACGCCGACCAGGACGTCAACATGCTGCGCGCCAAGGTCGGCATGGTGTTCCAGAAGCCGACGCCGTTTCCGATGTCGGTGTACGACAATATCGCCTTCGGCGTGCGCCTGTACGAGGACATGTCGAAGGGCGAAATGGACGAGCGCGTCGAGTGGGCGCTGAAGAAGGCGGCGCTGTGGGGCGAGGTCAAGGACAAGCTGGGCAAGAGCGGCCTGTCGCTGTCGGGCGGGCAGCAGCAGCGCCTGTGCATCGCCCGCGGCGTCGCCGTCAAGCCGGACGTGCTGCTGCTCGACGAGCCGACGTCGGCGCTCGATCCGATCTCGACGGCGAAGGTCGAGGAGCTGATCAGCGAACTCAAACAGGACTACACCATCGCCATCGTCACGCACAATATGCAGCAGGCCGCGCGTTGTTCCGATTACACTGCGTATATGTACCTCGGTGAGCTGGTCGAGTTCGGTGACACCGACCAGATTTTCATGAATCCGGCGCGCAAAGAGACGCAGGATTACATCACCGGCCGCTTCGGCTGATATGCCGGCGCCGGCATCGACTAATTGAACACGGAGAGACAGCATGACAGGTGAGCATTCATCCAAGCAATACGATAACGAACTCGAAGGCATCCGCTCGAAAGTGCTGTTAATGGGCGGCATCGTCGAGACCCAGTTCCTCGACGCCATGACTTGTTTTCGCATCGGCAACCCGGAGCGCGCCGACCGCGTCATGCGGGAAGACGACACCGTCAACCAGCTCGAAGTCTCGCTCGACGACGCCTGCAGCCATCTGATCGTGCGGCGCCAGCCGGCCGCCAACGACTTGCGCACCATCATGGCGACGATCAAGGTCATCACCGACCTCGAACGCATCGGCGACGAGGCCACCAAGATCGCCCGCGTCGCCAAGGGCCTGCACGCGCGCGGCAACGTCGTCGTCAACCACTATGAAATGGTGCGCGGCATCGCCAACACCGCCAGCGACATGTTGCACGACGCCCTAGACGCGTTCGCCCGCAACGACGGCAAGCAGGCGCTGCAACTGATCGCCCAGGACGCCATCATCGACCACGAGTTCCGTTCGATCATGCGCAACCTGATCACCTTCATGATGGAAGACCCGCGCACCATTTCGGCCGCGCTCGACACCTTGTGGGTGGCCAAGGCGATCGAACGCATCGGCGACCACGCCAAGAACATCGCCGAATACGTGATCTACGTGGTCGAGGGCAGGGACATCCGCCACACCCGTAGCGCAACGGCGCCCGTCGACCTTCCCGAGTGATTCATGGCATCTGATAAAACCACGGTATTGATTGTAGAAGACGAGCCGGCCATCGTTGAACTGGTGACCTATTCGCTGCGCGAAGCCGGCTGGAATTGCTGTTCGGTGCAAAACGTCGCCGACGCCTGGGACTTTATCCAGCACCGCACGCCGCACCTGATCCTGCTCGACTGGATGTTGCCGGACCAGACCGGCCTGCGCCTGCTCTCGCGCATCCGCGCCGACCGCCAGTTCAGCGCCATCCCGGTCATCATGCTGACCGCCAAGAGCATGGAAGAGGACAAATTGGCCGGCCTCAACAGCGGCGCCGACGATTACGTCACCAAGCCGTTCTCGCCGCGCGAGTTGCTGGCGCGCGCCAAGGCGCTGTTGCGCCGCAAGAGTCCCGAGCACGCGCAGGAAACCATGCGCGCCGGCAACGTGGCGCTTGACCCGGTGAGTTGCACCGTCATGATGGACGCGCAGAAAATCGACATCGGCCACGCCGAATACAAGTTGCTGAAGTTCCTGCTGGCGCATCCGGAACGGGTGTTCTCGCGCAGCCAGTTGCTCGACAAGGTCTGGGGCGACCACGCCGTCATCGAGGAACGCACCGTCGACGTCCACGTGCTGCGCCTGCGCAAGGCCCTGAAGGAGGCCGAAAGCTTGATCAAGACCGTGCGCAGCGTCGGCTACATGTTGTCCGAAAAATAGACTCTTATGAATCCGAAATTGTTGTTCTGGGTCCCCGCCGCGCTGCGCATGGCCCTGGTGCTGGCCGGCGTCGGCGTGCTGTGGTTCCTGTTCGGCGTGGTCGTCGCGCTGGTGGTGGCGTTCGCGCTGATGGTGGTGATGGTGTTCGTCCAGCTGTCGTATCTGTACCAGCTCAGCAACTGGCTCGACAATCCGCACAGCGCCAAACTCCCCGACGGTTGGGGTTCGTGGACCAACATCTTTTCGCGCCTGTACCGGCTGCGCCGCGACGACGAAAAAAGCCAGGCCGAGCTGAGCGAATGGCTGGCGCGCTTCCGCCAGGCCATGCACTTGCTGCCGGACGGCGTCGTCATCATGGACGACGTCCTGTTCCTCGAATGGTGCAACCCGGCCGCCGAGCAGCACCTGGGCCTGACCCAGGAGCGCGACAAGGGCATGCGCGTGACCAACCTGATCCGCAGCCCGGAATTCATGGACTACATCATCCTGGGGCGCTACGAGCAGCCGCTGACGTTGACGTTCCGCAACCGCAAGCTGATCGTCCAGATCATCCCGTTTGAAAACCGCCGGCAAATCCTGGTCACCCACGACGTCACCGAAACCGAGCGCATCGAGATGATGCGGCGCGACTTCATCGCCAACGCCTCGCACGAGCTGCGCACGCCGCTGACGGTGATCGTCGGCTTCCTGGAAATCGCCGGCACCGAGCTCGACCTCGACGCCCCGACCCGCGCCGCCCACATCAAGCTGATGACCGAGCAGGCGCACCGGATGCAGAACCTGATCGAGGACATGCTGACCTTGTCGCGGCTGGAGTCGGTCGACTACCCGCTGCGCCCGGAGCGGGTCGACGCCGGCAAGCTGATGGAGCAGGTGCTGCGCGACGCCCGCGCGCTGTCGGCCGGCAAGCACCAATTGACGCTGGAGGCCAGCGGCGCCGACGTGCTGGGCAACTTCGAGGAACTGCACAGCGCTTTTGGCAACCTGGCCTCGAACGCGGTGCGCTACACCCCGGCCGGCGGCGCCATCCACCTGCTGTGGCAGGACAGCCCGGGCGGCCCGCAGTTCATCGTGCGCGACACCGGCATCGGCATCAGCCCGGAGCACATTTCGCGCCTGACCGAGCGCTTCTACCGGGTCGACAAGAGCCGCTCGCGGGAAACCCAGGGCACCGGCCTGGGGCTGGCCATCGTCAAGCACGTGCTGCTGCGCCACGGCGGCACGCTATCGATCAAATCCGAGGCGGGGCAGGGCAGCAGCTTCATCGTCAGCCTGCCGAAGTCGGTGACCACCCCGGCCGCCGCCGAATTGCTGCCGCACTGAGCGCCGGTCGGGTTACGCGTCCCGCCAATCCGACCTCCGACACCGGGCCCCGGCGCCGGAGGGGGGGCAGACCCTCGGGGTCTGACCCCGGACTCGCGCCCTTGGTTTACCCTGCGCGCCCCTTCAGTCCGTCCTCGGCGTGCCCGCCCGGCAAGTGCGCTACAATCTGCCGGCTATGTCGCAGACCTCGCCTATATATATGTCCCCACGTCGTTACTCCCTGATCGCCATCGCGGCCCTGCTGCTGGCCGGCTGCACCACCACCGCTCCCGAGGCGCCGGCGCCGGCCGCCGCGCCGCAACCGCCGCGCAAGATCAAGATCGGCCTGGCGCTGGGCGGCGGCGCCGCGCGCGGCTTCGCCCACATCGGCGTCATCAAGGCGCTCGAATCGCAGGGTATCGTGGCCGACGTCGTGGTCGGCACCAGCGCCGGCGCCGTGGTCGGCGCCCTGTACGCGGCCGGCAACTCCGGCTTCGCGCTGCAAAAGCTCGCCTTCGACATGGACGAGGCCGCCATCTCCGACTGGGCCATGCCGCTGTTCGGCAAGTCTTCCGGCGTGCTCAAAGGCGAAGCCTTGCAAAGCTACGTCAACAAGTCCGTCGGCAACCTGCCGATGGAAAAGCTGAAGATCCCGTTCGGCGTCGTCGCCACCGACCTGAAGAACGGCCAGCCGATCCTCTTCCAGCGCGGCAACACCGGCATGGCGGTGCGGGCCTCGTCGTCGGTGCCGGGGGTGTTCCAGCCGGTCGCCATCAACGGCCGCCACTACGTCGACGGCGGCCTGGTGGCGCCGGTGCCGGTGCGCTTCGCGCGCGACATGGGCGCCGACTTCATCATCGCCGTCAATATCTCGACGCAAACCGACGCGCAGGCGGCGATCAGCTCGATGGAAGTGATCCTGCAAACCTTCAGCATCATGGGCCAGCGCATCAACCAGTTCGAACTGAAGGACGCCGACGTGGTGATCCAGCCCAGCCTGGGGCTGATGAAGGGCAACGACTTCAACGGCCGCAACCAGGCCATCCTGGCCGGCGAGCAAGCCGCTTTCGCGGTGATGGCGCAGCTCAAGCAAAAACTCAAGGCCAAGCGCGAACCATAAAATCAAGCGGCAAGCAGGTGCGCATCGGCGAGCAGTGGCGTACAATTCGTCCTCATTAAAAAAAGGACGCATGATGCAATCGAAACCAATCTTGACACTTGACGACGTTAAAAAAATCGCCGCGGCGGCGGAAGCGGAAGCGCTCGCCAACAAATGGGCGGTCGCCATTTCCATCGTCGACGATGGCGGTCACATGTTGTGGTTTCAGCGCATGGACGGCGCCGCGCCGATTTCCTCGCATATCGCGCCGGCCAAGGCCAAGACCGCGGCGCTGGGCCAGCGCGAATCGCGCGTCTACGAAGAGATGATCAACAACGGCCGCGTCTCGTTCCTGAGCGCGCCTGAAATCGCCGGCATGCTCGAAGGCGGCGTACCCATCGTCGTCGACGGCTACTACGTCGGCGCGGTTGGCGTGTCCGGCGTCAAATCGTCGGAAGACGCGCAAATCGCCAAGGCCGGCATCGCCGCGCTGGGCTGACAGTGGCATAGCCGCGCCCGCTAAGCGCCGCGGCCACTTCGCCGTTCGGGGGGGGGGGGGGGGGGGGGGGGGGGGGGGGGGGGGGGGGGGGGGGGGGGGGGGGGGGGGGGAGGGAGAGAGTCGCGTGTGCGCCTGTCCCTACT